>DMQJ01000394.1:6476-10576 GCA_003455715.1 Acidimicrobiaceae bacterium
CTCATAACCCGAAGGTCGCAGGTTCAAATCCTGCCCCCGCCACCAAGTAAAGAACCAGCTCAGAGGCCCTTTCCGAAGTACCGGGGAGGGCCTCTGACGTTGGCGGGAACGCTCCGCGCGAACAGAACGCGAACGGGATTGACCTTCGGGCTGGACCCCGATGGTCGAAGCCACTAGGACGTTCGGCGGCGTACCGGTGTGGGCACCCGGTCCGCTAGATCCGAGACGTGAGACAGCGCTCGAGCACGGAGGCGTACACGGCACAGGCCTCGAGGAGGTTCGCGACGGGGACGTGTTCGTCGGGGGCGTGCATGACGGCCATCGGGCCGGGGCCGTAGGCGACGGCGTCGATGCCGGCGCGGGTGTACACCCGGGTCTCCAGGCATCCGGGGCACATCGTCAGCGGTGCGTGACGCCCGGCCACTTCTTCGATGGCGCTCTGGATGGCGGTGACGAGTGCTGCGTCGGGTGGGGTGAGCGCGGGGTCGACGTCTTGGAGGACCCGATAGGTGAGCGGATGGCGAGTGGCGAGTTGGTCGAGTCGTTCGAGCAGTTCGGCTTTGGCGGTGGGGTAGTGCTCGTCGGGGTTGGGCCGTCGGTCGATGGTGAATCGGAATTCGTCTGGGACGATGTTGAAGTTGGTGCCGCCGCCCGATGTGCCGCCGATCAGCATGATCGATCGCCGTGCTGGCTCGGGTTCGATCCGAAGCTCGGTGCGGTGTCGGGCGATGTCGTCGACCATCGCGAACAGGTCGGCGAGCACGGTGTGTGCGGTCCGGAGCGCGTTCTCGCCGGTGTAGTGCAGGCCGACGTGGGCGGGTCGCCCGGTGATGGTGACCTCGACGGTGAACGCTGCTCGTGCTGCGTACCAGATGTTCGGGAAGCTGGGTTCGGCCACGATCGCGCCGACAGTTGGCGCGGCCGGGTCGATGATGCCGAGTTCTTCGAGTCGTTCGGATCCGTTGGTGCCGCCGGTCTCTTCGTCGGGGACGAAGACGAGCTTGATCTGGCCGCCTCCTCCGCGTTCTCGGTGGATGACGGCGGCGAGGAGCATGGCGATCAGGCCGCCTTTCATGTCGCAGGTGCCGCGTCCGAACAGCAAGTCGTCGCGTTCGTCGGCGTGGAACTGCTCGGGGGAGAACACGGGCACGACGTCGTAATGGCCGTGCAGGTAGAGCACGGGTCCGTCGGTGCCGACGGTCCCGACGATGACGCGGTGTGGGCCTCTGCTGGTCGAGGTGTCGATGACCTCGTGGGGGATCTGGTAGTGGTCGAGCTGGGTGCAGATCCATTGTTGGCAATCGGCCAGGTCGGTTCCGGGTGGGTTCACGGTCGGGAATGCGACGAACTCGGTCGTAAGGCGTACCAGTTCGCCGCGTCGGGCCTGGACCATTGCAGCCAGGTCGGAATCGGGGTCGGTTCGTTCGTCGGGGTGGTGCGTTGGATCCGTCATGGCTGGTGGTGGGTCGTGCTGCGGGCTCATTCGGGTGGGTCCTGAGGGGGTCGAGTCGCGAGCAGGTTTGCGACCGTGATGCTGAATGACGTGCTGTCGTAGAGGTTGGCGGCGATGCCGATCTCGGCGGCGGCGTTCACGTTGGCGAGGGAGTCGTCGATGAACAGCACGTTGGACGGGTGTGTGCCGAGGGTGTGACAGGCGTGTTCGAAGATGCGACGGTCGGGTTTGGCATAGCCGATGTCGGCGCTGTTGAAGACGGCATCGAACATGTTGCCGAGTCGCAGGTCGTCGATCTCGTCGGCTGTGGTGTCGGTGCCGTTGGTCAGCAACGCCACCTGGAAGCCCGCGTAACGCAGGCGGGCGACATCGCCCATCACGATGGTGTCCACGGTTCCGGTGGCCGCGAGCCATTCCTGGGCAGCGTGGTGGCTGCCGGTCGTCTGGCCGATCCGGTTCGTCCATTCGGTGCGAGTGATGCGTCCGGTCGTGACGAGTTGGAGGAGTGATGGTTCGAACGCGGCGCCGCTGAGGCACCCGTGCGGGAGGCCGTGGCGTCGCTCGACCTCGTGGACGTGGTCGGCGTCGAAGTGGCGGACGACGCCGTCGAGGTCGAGTAGGACCGTGGTGATCGAACCGAGGGCGGTCATGGGTTGACGTAGGCGGCGAGGTGGATGCCGGTGGTGGTGGGCGCGGTGACGAGGTCCGAGGGGGGTCCCTCGAACACGATGCGGCCGCCGTCGTGGCCGGCGCCGGGGCCGATGTCGATGATCCAGTCGGCGTGGGCCATGACCGCTTGGTGGTGCTCGATCACGATGAGGGAGTTGCCGTCGTCGACGAGCCGGTCGAGGAGTTCGAGGAGGCGTCCGACGTCGGCGAGGTGGAGTCCGGTGGTTGGTTCGTCGAGGACGTAGGTGCCGGGCGAGTCGCCGATGTGGGTGGCGAGTTTGAGGCGTTGGCGTTCGCCGCCGGACAGGGTGGACAGCGGTTGGCCGAGGGTGAGGTAGCCGAGTCCGACGTCGTTCAAGCGGCGCAGGATCGGCCGGACGGCGGGAATGTCGGAGTCGGGGCTGGCGAAGAAGTCGGCGGCGTCGGTGATGGCCATGGCGAGGACGTCGCTGATGTCCTGTCCGCCGAGGGTGTATTGGAGGACGTCGGGTCGGAAGCGTTTGCCGTTGCAGTCCTCGCAGGTCGTGGCGACGGTGTCCATGATGCCGAGTTCTGTGTAGATGAGCCCGTTGCCGTTGCAGGTGGGGCAGGCACCGTGGGAGTTGGAGCTGAACAGTGCCGGGTCGACGCCGTTCGCTCTGGCGAATGCCTTGCGGATCGGGTCGAGTGCTTTGGTGTACGTGGCGGGGCTGGAACGCCTCGATCCGCGGATGGGGCTCTGGTCGACGATGATCGCGTCGGCGTCGTCGGGCATGGAGGCGTGGACGAGGGAGCTCTTGCCGGAGCCGGCGACGCCGGCAATGACGCAAAGCACGCCGAGTGGGATGTCGACGTCGACGTGTTGCAGGTTGTGGGTCGATGCTCCTCGGATCTCGATCGAACCACGAGGCGTTCGGACGGTTGGTTTGAGGGTGGCGCGGTCGTCGAGGTGTCGGCCGGTGACGGTGCCGCTCGTGCGGAGTCCGTTGGCGGTTCCTTCGAAGCACACGGTGCCACCGGCGGTGCCGGCGCCGGGGCCAAGGTCGACGACGTGGTCGGCGATCGCGATGACGTCGGGCTTGTGCTCGACGACGAGCACGGTGTTGCCCTTGTCGCGTAGCCGCAAGAGGAGTTGGTTGGTGCGTTGGATGTCGTGGGGGTGCAGCCCGATGGTGGGTTCATCGAAGATGTAGGTGACGTCCGTGAGCGATGAGCCGAGGTGGCGGATCATCTTGGTGCGTTGCGCTTCGCCTCCCGACAGCGACGCTGAAGGGCGGTCGAGGGTGAGGTAGCCGAGGCCGATGTCGATGAACGACTGGAGGGTCTGTCGGAGTTTGTCGAGCAGCGGTGCCACGGACGGTTCGTCGAGCCGCTCGACCCAGCGCAGGAGGTCGTCGACCTGCATGGCGCAGGCGTCCGCGATGTTGATGCCGTCGATCTTGGACGAGCGGGCGCCTTCGGCGAGGCGGGTGCCGCCGCAGTCGGGACAGGCGGCGAAGGTGACCACCCGTTCGACGAAGCGTCGGATGTGGGGTTGCATCGCTTCGGTGTCCTTGGACAGAAAGGACTTCTGGATCGTGGGGATGAGCCCGGTGTAGGTCAGGTTGAGGTCGTCGATGCGGATCTTGGTCGGCTCCATGTGGAGCAACGCATCGAGCTCGTCGGAGGAGAAGTGGGCGACCGGCTTGTCGGGGTCGAAGAAGCCGCAGCCGCGATAGATGCGTCCGCGCCAGCCGTCCATGGTGTAACCGGGGACGGTGATGGCGCCCTCGTTGAGGGACTTGGTTTCGTCGTAGAGCTGGGTGTGGTCGATGTCGGAGATGCTGCCCATGCCGTCGCAGCGCGGGCACATGCCGCCGACCACGTTGAAGGTGACCTCCTCGGCGCGTCTGGTCCCGGTCTGGATCGTGCCGCTCGCGGTGACGGACGGGACGTTGAACGAGTACGCCTTCGGACCCCCGATGTGTGGCTGTCCGAGCCGGCTGAACAGGATCCGCAA
>DMQJ01000008.1 GCA_003455715.1 Acidimicrobiaceae bacterium
CGCCGCGGCGGCACCGCCGTGTGCCCCGCGGCCGAGCACCATGCGGTGCTTGCTGCGGTCGAGCAGGTGCACGGAACGGTCGTGGGGTGCACCCCCGCGGGCGAGGTCGATCTCGAGGCGCTCGCCCACACGCTGCAGCACACGGCCGACGTGTCGGTGGTCAGCGTGATGGCGGTGAACAATGAGGTGGGCACCGTCACCGACCTTGTCGCGGTGGCCGAGGTGGTGCGCCGTCACGCACCCACGGCGGTGCTGCACACCGACGCCGTGCAGGCGCCCTGCTGGCTCGACCTGCGCGCCATCTCGCCGTTGGTCGACATGCTGTCGTTGTCGGCGCACAAGTTCGGGGGGCCGAAGGGGGTCGGTGTGCTCATGGCTCGCCGTGGCCTCGGCTTCGAGCCTCGCCTCATCGGTGGGGGGCAGGAGCGCGAACTGCGCAGCGGCACGCACAACGTGGCTGGCATCGTCGCCCTGGCCGACGCGTTGGCCCGTACCGATCGCGAGCGCGCCGGCGAGAACGTGCGCCTGGCGGCCCTGCGCGACCAACTGGTCGACGGCATCATGGCCCGCCTCGTGGGCGTGCACGAGACGGTGCCGCGCCAGCGCAAGGTGGCCGGGTCGGCTCACCTGTGCATCGAGGGCATCGAGAACGAGGCGCTGCTGTTTCTGCTCGATGAGGCGGGCGTGTGCGCCAGCGCAGCCTCCGCGTGTGCGGCTGGGGCGATGGAGCCGTCACATGTGTTGGCCGCCATGGGAGTGCCGCGTGAGTTGGGCCTCGGTGCACTTCGGCTCACCCTCGGCCGCACCACCACCGACACCGATGTGCAGCGCGGCATCGACGCCGTAGTGAGCTGCGTCGGGCGACTGCGACTGCGGCGCCGGGCAAGCTCCGGGGTGCCGTCGTGAAGGTGCTCATGGCACTCAGTGGCGGGGTCGACTCGTCGGTCGCCGCGGCCGAGTTGTTGCAGGCCGGGCACGACGTGGTGGGCATCACGATGCGACTGTGGGGTGGCGACAGCGACACCGGGTGCTGCTCCATCTCCGACGTCGACGACGCCCGGCGAGTGGCCCAGCAGCTGGGCATCGACCACCTGGTGTTCAACTTCACCGACGACTTCGACACGCACGTCGTGGCGCCCTACGTGCAGGCGCACCGCGACGGCATCACTCCCAACCCGTGCATCGAGTGCAACCGCCACCTCAAGTTCCACCGGCTGGCCGAGCGGGCCGACCTGCTGGGCTTCGATGCCGTGGCCACCGGGCATCATGCCCGCATCGTCGAGCACGATGGCGCCCGCTATGTGGCCCGTGGCGCCGACCCGGCGAAAGACCAGAGCTATGTCGTGCACATGCTGCCCCAGCGCGAACTGGCCCGCACCCTGTTCCCGATCGGCCACCTCACCAAGGCCGAGGTGCGGGTGAAGGCCACCGCGCTCGGCCTGCGCACGGCGGCCAAGCCCGACAGCCAAGACGTGTGCTTCATCACCCACACCGGTGGCCGCGAGCAGTTCCTCGGCGACCGCATCGGGTTCACCCCGGCAACGGTGGTGGGCACCGATGGCGCCCTGCTCGGCCGCACCGAGTCGGTGCAGTTGGTCACGCTCGGCCAGCGCCGCGGCGTGGGTGTGGTGGGTGGCGGCCCGAAGCGCTACGTCGTGGGCATCGACCGGCAGGCGGGCACGGTGACGGTGGGCGACGAGTCGCAGCTGCAGCGCACCGAGCAGGCGGTGACCCAGATGGTCTGGGCGCACGAGCCGGTGTGGGGTGAGGTGCGTGTCCAGTGCAGCGCCCACGGCACGACACATCCGGCCACCGTCGAACCCGGTGTCGTCGACGGCACGATCGTGGTGCGTTGGGCGACGCCGCAGCGGGTGGTGTCGCCCGGCCAGAGCATGGTGCTCTACGACCTCACCGACACCCGCGTGCTCGGCGGCGGCATCGCCAACTGATCGGCCCCGGCAGGCGCTTGCCTCGGCCGACGAATCGAGCACGGGTGCACGGGTTCACCTGCGGACTTTCGGCCCTGCCATGTCGAGCACGTCGGCGCGACGGTGGCACTAGCGGGTTCCCCCGACGGACCCGTCCCGCTCCGGCGCTGCTGGGGTGAGCGAGTTGCCGAGGACGGCGACTACTTGGTAGCGGGAGAAGCCGACGGTGCCCGTCACGCACGGGACCCTTCGGCGAAAGGAGAGGACCATGCGAAGGTTCACTCGTCGCGGCGGACTGCTGTGTCTGCTGCCGACATTCTTCCTCGCGATGGGCGTTCAGGGCGTCACAGCGGCCCCTGGCGACGGCGAGGTGTCAGGAACAGGTGACGTCTTCGCCGATCTCGTCGTGGTGCTACGCGACGTGAACGGCGTGCCGTTGCTGCAGCGATTCGAGGTACCGAGTGAGGTCGACCCGAGCCTCAATGAGGAGTTGTTCTGCGTACAGCCGGTGTCGCTCTCCGAGATTCCGGCCGTTGCACCTATCGAGAATCCGGCCGACGGCCGCTCGGTGTATCCGATCCCGCTGATGGGCGACCCGGGTGCGCCACCGCCCCCCGAGGGCGAAGAGGTCGAGGTCTGTGACCCGCAGCCTGCCTACGCGATGTACGTGCAGGAGGCAGAGCTCGAGCGCCTGAACATGGCTCGCCAACCCGACGAGGTGAAGGCACGCAAGCTCAACGATGTGATGATCAAGCTCCTCACCGCCGACGAGTTGACGCTCGACGGCGCCGGTCGCATCACCGCCGATGGGTTGGCGCTCGACGCGTCGCCCGAGTACGCGGCCATCTACCACTCGTTGATGACCACCGGACTGATCCCGGGGCTCGACGCCGCGCCGGCAGCGCTGCCGCCGTTCGACGCCTGGATGCTCGCGGCTGCGGCGATGGGCACGGCCTCAGGGAAGTCGACCCCGATCACCATCGACTCGGTGCAGTACTACAACCGGATCGTGGGAGTGGCTGCCGACTACGTGGAGTCGCCGGGCGTGTGGGAGGTCGACTTCCTGCGCACGACGCCTCCGGGCGGCGAGCAGTTCGTCGACTTCAGCGCCTTCAGCTACACCCGTAGCGAAGTCTTCCAAGGATGTGCGACCTGGCTCGACGTGCCCACCCTCACGTGGCAGGTCAGCTCGATCGCAGAGCTCGCCGACTTCGCCGAGCTGCCGCCGGTCGCATCGGGTGGCACTGTCACCAACATCGCCGGCTTCGCTCAACTGGCCGACGACGTTCGCGCAGTGATCGTTCTCCTGCACGAGAACGGTGTCATCCCTGGCTTCTTCATCGACCCTGTCGGCCAGAACACGTGCGCAGCACAGACACTCGCACTGAGCCAGCCGGCTACCAGTTGGGGAATGCTGCCGTCCGACATCATCCAGACCGACGTGGTCACGTCCACGCTGACCGCCTACATGCCGTGGGCGGGTACCACCGTCAACCGGGCGCAGTTCCGAGTGACGATCGACGCAACCGACGCCTTCACCCTCGGGTCGGAGGTCTCCTTCGTCTCCACCGCACTGCCCGGCCAGATCGACTTCGTGGTCGACGGTGACGGCAACCTGGTTGGCACCTGGGGCGGAGTCGACGGGTTCGTGCTGACGCCTGGCTCCCAGGTCGAGGCACCGTTCACGGTGACCATCGCCGACGGGGCTCCGCTCGGCACCTACACAGCCACCCTCGAACTGGTCGACCTCGACGCTTCGGATCCGACCGCCTCAGTGCTCGCATCCGACGTGGCGCTCACCGACGTGCACGACGCGGTCCTCACCGTGTTGTGGACCTCGATGATCGAGTACGCCGCGCAGGGCACCTTCCAGCCGGTGACCGCCCGTGTGTTCAACCCCGACCTCGGTCAGGAACCATTGAGTGGCGCAGCGCTGCGCATCACGATCGACGCTCCTGAGCCCTTCCTGCTCGACACACAGGCGAGCGCCTGGTCGGAAACCGTTGCCATGCCGTTCGCGTTGGACGGTGCGGGCGACCTGGTGGGCACGTGGGCCCTTCCCGACCCGCTGCCGGTTCCGTACGACCAGCTCACCACGTGGTACCTGAACATTGCTGAGGGTGCCCCGACCGGTGTGTACCAGGCCAGTATTGAGATCATCGACGCCGCTGGCGTCGTGCTGAACGGCCCAGCGGTCGGCGAGTTCATCATCGCCCCCGCATCCGTTCACGGCGGCGGTGGCGGCGGAGGCGGAGATGACGGCGAAGAGCCGGCGCTTCCTCCGATCGCCTCCATCACCGAGCGTCCGCCGGTGGTGACGAACTCCACGTCGGCGACGTTCGCCTTCGTGGCCGACCAACTCGATGCCGAGTTCGGCTGCTCGCTCGATGGCGCAGTTGCCACGCTCTGCACCAGCCCGATCACCTATGAGGGGCTGGCCGACGGCACGCATCTGTTCGCTGTGTACGCGACCACCGATCAGGTCGGACCCACTGCCGTCGTGTCGTGGACCGTCGACACCGTGGAGCCGACGATCTCCCTCATCGACGTTCCGGACGCGGCAACGGTTGCGACGGACGCCACCTTCACCTTCACGGTCGACGGTGCTGTCGCCGTCATGTGCTCGCTCGACGGTTCCGTGTTGAGTGAGTGCACGAGCCCGACGGTGTACACCGACCTCCCGGTCGGCCCACACAGCTTCGTGCTTGCCGCAGTCGACAATGCGGGCAACTACGCATCGGTGGGCCATCGTTGGACGATCTACAACTCGCTCGACGAGCTCGAGTGGATCGTTCCGGTGACCCCGGTTCGCCTGGCTGACACCCGGGTGGGCTGGGAAGCGTCGGACCTCGAGTTCACCGGTGAGGGCCCGATCGTCGGTGGCACGTGGCTCCGCGTGCAAGTGGCCGGTCGTGGCGGCGTGCCGCTCGACGCCGATGCGGTGATGATGAACCTCACCATCACCGGGGCGGTCGGGGCTGGCTATGCCACCGTGAACGCCTGCGGCGTGCGGCCCCCGACATCGAGCATCAACTACGTTGCCGGTCGCAACATCGCCAACCAGTTGATGGTCGACCTGTCGCCGGCCGGTGGCGTGTGCGTGTACGTGCACACCACCGCTGAGGTGATCGTCGATGTCTTCGGATACGCGCCGGACACTGTCGACTACCTGTCCGTCACACCCGTCCGTCTGGCCGACACGAGGGCTGGTTGGACAGCTCCTGACGGCGAGTTCACCGGCACCGGTCCGGTGTCGAGTGGTCAGGTGCTCGAGGTGCAGATCGCCGGCCGTGGCGGGGTTCCGCTCGACGCCGGCGCGGTGATGATGAACCTCACCATCGCCGGTGCCACCGGAGCCGGCTACGCGACCGTGTTCGGTTGCGGTGTCCAGCCTCCGACGTCGAGCATCAACTACGTGGCGGGTCAGAACATCGCCAACGAGCTGATGGCGGGCCTGTCGCCCGACGGCGCGGTGTGCGTGTACGTGCACACCACCGCCCAGGTGATCATCGACGTCGTCGGGTACACGCCTGACGGCTCGAGCTACACCACCACCACACCCGTCCGTTTGGCCGACACGAGGGCTGGTTGGACAGCTCCTGACGGCGAGTTCACCGGCACCGGTCCGGTGTCGAGTGGTCAGGTGCTCGAGGTGCAGATCGCCGGCCGTGGCGGGGTTCCGCTCGACGCCGATGCGGTGATGTTGAACCTCACCATCGCCGGTGCCACCGGAGGTGGCTGGGCGACCGTGTTCGGTTGCGGTGTCCAGCCTCCGACGTCGAGCATCAACTACGTGGCGGGTCAGAACATCGCCAATGAGGTGATGGCGGGCCTGTCGCCCGACGGCACGGTGTGTGTGTACGTGCATACCACCGCCCAGGTGATCATCGACGTCGTCGG
>DMQJ01000516.1 GCA_003455715.1 Acidimicrobiaceae bacterium
CCCGGTCGGGCAGCCCGGCTCACTGAGTCCATCGCTCGGGCTCGCCGAGCAGGTCGCGGGGCGTGAAGACACCGGTGGGCGACACCACGAACCACTCCACCAGCAGCACACCGAACCCTTGGGCAATAGCGCTGGCATCCAGCCAACGGTCGACATCGCCGGGGAGCAGATCATGCATGGGGCGGACCGAGGCCATCACCAGCCGATCAGTGGGCCCTCCCTCGGCCGACATGGCCATGAACTCGACGAGCCCGAAGATGGCGTCGGGGTCGTTGGTACCCGACGCAATGAGGATGGATGCCCCCTGCCCGGAAGGGTCGAGGGGGATGCACAGCGTCTCGGGACGGAGCGGCCGTTGCACGGCGATGTCCAACAGGTCGAGCGCTTCGGCACGGTTGCGCAGCGGTGGCGGCAGCCGCCGGGGTGTGGGTCGGTGGCGATGATGGTGATGGGCAGCAGGCACGGCAGTCCTCCGGGGTACGGGCGCGTCGAACCAAGGCCGACGCGGTGAGTTGGTGGGGCGGGGGAAGCCGTGTGGGTGCAACGTACCCGGAGGGTGTTACATCGCTCGACGACGCGTCGGTGCCGAGCCGCGAACCGTTGGCCGCCGCTCGTCGTACCGACGTTGTCTAGATTCTCGGCGTTGGCGGGATTGGGAGGTATGGATGAACGGGCACAAGCGAGGGCGCGTCGGTCGGGCGCTCGTGGTGGCACTCGTCGCGATGACATCGGTGTACTGGCCGACGTCCGAAGTGGTCCGAGCGGGTTCGGGCGCAGCGGGCGCGGTGTCGATGCGGTTCGACGGAATGGCCGACCGCATCACCGCCGGGGGCGAGCACACGTGCGTCATCTCCGACATCGCCGACGTCCTCTGCTGGGGGCGGGGTCAGTTCGGTCAACTCGGCAACCAGTCGTCGGCAACCATCGGCGACAGCGAGAAGCCGGTCAGCGGAAGCATCGTCAACCTTGCCGGATCCGCCGCGGTCAGTGCCGGCAGCGATCACACGTGTGCGCTGGTCGTGACCGGCACGGTCTCGTGCTGGGGCCTTGGCACCTCGGGGCGGTTGGGCTATGGCAACACCTCGAACGTCGGGGTGTCGTCCCCAGTTCTGTCGGCTGGCGACGTCAGTCTGCCGTCCGGTGTCGGCGCCATCTCGGTGGTCTCCGGCTCCGACCACACGTGCGCCATCCTCGAGACCGGCGCGGTGTCGTGCTGGGGTGAGGCTGGCACGGGTGCGCTCGGCTACGGCAACACCAACGACATCGGCGACGACGAGACCCCGGCAACCAACCCGGTGAACGGCGGCATCGTCGCCCTGCCCGGTGGGCGCGACGCGGTTGCCGTGTCGGCGGGCGGTGCCCGCACCTGCGCGCTGCTCGACGATGGCGACGTCACGTGTTGGGGAGCGGGAGCCAACGGTGCGCTCGGCTACGGCAACACCAACAGCATCGGCGACACCGAGACCCCGGCCGCCAACCCGGTGAACGGTGGCATCGTCGCGCTGCCCGGTGGGCGCGCCGCCGTAGCACTCACCGTCGGGTCGGCCCACACCTGTGCGCTGCTCGACAACGGCACCGCCACGTGCTGGGGCTCCGCCTCGTCGGGGCAGCTCGGCTACGGCAACACCAACAGCATCGGCGACACCGAGACCCCGGCCGCCAACCCGGTCGACGGAGGCATCATCCGCACCGCCGACGACGGGCAGGCCGTCTCAGTGTCGGTCGGTGGGTTCCACGCCTGTGCGCTGCTCGATAACGGCTCGGTGACGTGTTGGGGCGACAACACGTACGGCCAACTCGGCTTCGGCAACACCACCACGATCGGCGACAACGAGTTGCCAGCCGCCAACCCGGTGGGCGGCGGGCTGGTGCCGTTGCCCGGCAACCGCTCGGCAACGGCCGTCACCGCGGGCGAATACCACACCTGTGCGCTGCTCGACGACGGCACTGTGTCGTGTTGGGGACGAGGCGCGAACGGCCGGCTCGGCTACGGCAGCACGTCCAACGTCGGCAACTCCAGCACCCCGCTCGGCACCGTGCCTCTGCCGTTCGGTCGCCGTGCCCTCGCGGTGAGCGCGGGCAACGCGCACACCTGCGCACTGCTGGTCGACGGGCAGGTCACCTGCTGGGGAAGTGGGGCCAACGGTCGGCTCGGCAGCGGCACTGTCGACGATGTCGGCGACGACGAGTTCCCCGGTGACGGGTCGGGTGGTCAGTTCGTCGAGCTGCCCATCGGGCGCACCGCCATCGGTCTCTCTGCCGGCGGAGAGCACACGTGTGTCGTGCTCGACAACAGCAGCGTGATGTGCTGGGGGGCCGCCAGCTTCGGCCGTCTCGGCTACGGCAATCTCAACGACATCGGCGACAACGAGGTGCCTCGCCTCAACCCGGTCAACGGTGGAATCGTGCCGTTGCCGACAGGTCGCTCGGCCCTCTCCGTCAGCGCGGGTGGGTTCCACACGTGCGCGGTGCTCGACAACGGACAGGCCACGTGTTGGGGCGCCGGCATCGTCGGGCGCCTCGGCTACGGCAACGGCACGAGCAACATCGGCGACGACGAGACGCTGGCCACGGCGTCACCCAACACCGTGTCGTTGCCCGGCAACCGAACGGTGGCATCGATCGCGGCGGGCGTGTCGCACACCTGCGCCGTGGCCACCGACGGTGCGCCGCTGTGCTGGGGCAACGGCGCCAACGGCCGCCTCGGGTACGGCAACACCAACAGCATCGGCGACAACGAGACCCCTGCTGCCAACCCGGTGAACGGCGGTGTGGTGCCGCTGGCCAACGATGTCGCCGTGGTGCGCATCGACGGGGGTGAAGCCTTCTCGTGCGCCGTCACCATCGGCAACCGGGTGCAGTGTTGGGGGTCGTCGTCGTCGGGCCAGTTGGGCTTCGGCAACACCAACAGCATCGGCGACAACGAGACCCCTGCTGCCAACCCAGTGAACTTCGGCCAGCTGCGGCTGCCGCAGCATCGCACCGTCAGCCACTTCCGCTCCATCGATCCCGCTCGATTCCTCGACACCCGCCCCACCGGCGACACGGTCGACGATCTCTTCAAGCAATTCGGGCAACGCCCCGCCGGGTCCACCATTGAGGTGCCGGTGGCGGGTCGCGACAACGTGTCGGTCGCTGCGGGCGGTGTGGTGTTGTCGGTGGCGGCGGTGCAACCGGCTGCTGGTGGGTTCCTCACGGTGTGGCCATGCACCGAGCCGCGGCCCAATGCGTCGAGCCTCAACTACGCCGCGGGGGTCAACACGGCCAACACGGTCATCACCAGCCTCAGCGTCAAGGGTTCGGTGTGCATCTTCACCTCAGCTGCAACGCAACTGATCGTCGATGTGGTGGGAGAGGTGCCGAGGTCGAGCGCGCTTACCACACTGCCGCCGGCGCGATTCGCCGACACCCGCCCCACGGGCAGCACCATCGACGGCAACTTCCAGCAGGCGGGCCAACGGGCGGCCAACAGCACGTTCGAGGTAGAGGTCACGGGCCGCGGCAGCGTTCCGGCTCTGGCGCGCACCGTCATCCTCAACGTGGCGGCCGTGCAACCCGCCGCTGGAGGGTTCCTCACCGTGTTCCCGTGCGGGTCGCCGCGTCCCAACGCGTCGAACCTCAACTTCACCGCCAACGTCAACGCGGCCAATCTCGTCATCGCCCCTGCGGGTGCCCTTGGCAAGGTGTGCATCTTCACCTCGGCGGCCACCCAGTTGCTGGTCGACGTGGTGGGCTACTTCGACAACGAGGAGTGGCCGGCGCCGTCGCCGCTGCGCACTGTCAACCCTGCTCGCATGGTCGATACGCGGCCCGCCGGGGTCACCATCGACGGGCAGTTCCGCAACCTTGGCCCCGTGGCGGCCAACGCGACCAACGTGTACCGGATTATCAACCGCCACCCGCTGTCGGAGGGCCAGGTTGCGGTGCTCAACGTGACCGTGGTGAATCCGCCTGCCACCGGGTTCGTCACTGTGTGGTCGTGCGAAGACACCGCGCCGAACGCGTCGAGTCTCAACTACACCGCAGGTGTCACCCGCGCCGTCCAGGTGGTGACCGAAGTGTCGGTGGAGGGCGATGTCTGTGTGCTCAGCAGCCAGTCGGCACACATCATCGTCGACGTCACGGCCACCATGCTCTGACCACCGCGCGAGCCGCGTCGAGCGGCGGTCGCTAGCCTTCCGCTCATGGCCGACGTCACCATCTACCACAACCCGAATTGAAACTCCTCCAGCAATGCCGTGCGCATTGCCGAGGAACTGGGCGTGCAGGCCGACGTGGTGCTGTACCTGAAGACGCCACCTGATGCCGCCACCCTGCGGGACATCATCGCCAAGTTGGAAGACCCGGTCACCGACCTGGTGCGCCGCGACAGCCTGTGGGCCAAGCTCGGGCTCACCGACGCCGATGTGGCCACCGCCGATCAGGTGGTCGAGGTATTGGTGCGCCACAAGCAACTGCTGCAGCGTCCGGTCGTGGTCACCAAGAAGAAGGCCATCATCGGGCGCCCCAAGGAGCGGGTGCGCGAACTGCTCGGCGGCTGAGCCC
>DMQJ01000367.1 GCA_003455715.1 Acidimicrobiaceae bacterium
CAGTCGGCGTGTGCCACCCCCAGAGCCGGCGAGGTGGCCGACGCTGCCGACGCTGCCGACGTCGCCAGCGTTGGCGCGGCTTGGCGGGCCGCAGGCACCGGGCGGTAGAGCCAGCTGCGCAGGTGCATCCACAGGTCGACCATGCCGTTTCGAATCCCCACGAATGCAACGAGCGCATAGAGAGCCAATGCGGCATTGAGGGCCGCGAAGAACAGATGGCTCCACTGTTCGCGCTGCACGTCGAGCACCGCCACGATCACCGAGTAGACGATGAGCGCGATCGGGGCGAGGATGAACAGCGGCCGTGCCGTCGTGCGGTTCTGCACCTTGGGGGTGCGCTTGAATGCACTCTTCTCACCGGTGATCAACTGCAGCAGCGACGCGAACGTGCCCGAGAGGTTCACCGGCAGGAGGATGAGGTTGAAGCCGTAGATGCGGAGGACGTCGAGCCGCTTGTAGCCGCAGTACTTCAAGTCGCTGGCCATCATCGCGAAGTAGGGCAACGCGATGAGCGGCAGGATGGGCTTCAAGAGGCCCGCGTTGAACGGGTAGATGAGCAGGATGAGCAGGCAGATCGACGCCCAGAAGATCGACGCCATGTAGTTGGCCCGCAGGAACAGCTCACCGAACCGGTTGCGTTCACCTTGCGAGCGACGAGCGCGGGCCTTCTCCCGCAGGCGAGACAGGATGAGCAGGCCGCCGTTGGCCCAACGCTGTCGTTGAATGCACAGTGACCCGAAGTCGGGCGGAGTGGAGCTGTACGACAGGCGCTCCGGGTAGTTGTACAGCGACCAGCCGTTGATGCCCAGGTCGATGGTTGACTCGGTGTCTTCAATGACGGTGCGGTCTTGGATGTAGCGCCGCACCTCCCAGTTGCCCTCGTGGTCGATGGTGACGATGTCGTCGAGGGCGCGCTTGCGCAGCAGGGCGTTGGCGCCCACCCAGAAGGTCGCGTCGTAGTGGGTCATGCCCTGGTGCACGATGTGCTGCACGTCGGTGGTGGCACCGGCGATGCGTTCCACGCGGGTGGCCGCACCGGGGTACGAGCTATACGGCGTCTGGGCGACAGCAACGTCGGCGAACCCGTTTTGCTCCATCAGGTACAGCAGTCGAGCGCAGTACTCGGGCAGCAGCACGCTGTCGGCGTCGAGCGTCAGCACGTAGTCGGGGTCGGGGACGACGAGGTCGGCCATGGCCGGTGGGCAGCGCACCAGGGCCCGGCCCGTCGGGGTGGACACCTCGTGGAAACTGCCGCCCATGAGCGAGATGTAGCTGTTGAGGTTCATCGCCTTGTTGGGCAGATGGCTCGACGACTCGTACTGCTTGCGCTCGAAGCTGCTCAACTCTGCGTGGAACGTTGCGACCACTCGCCGGGCCATCCCCACGAGCCGCTCAGGCGGCAAGGTGGCACCCTCATCGGCGCCAGCCCGCAGCGCCGCTGCGATGGTGTCGAGGTCGCCGGCGAGGGCACCGATGACGTGGTCGACGAAGAAGTCGTCGGCATGGTCGACCATCTCGTGGCGACCCCCAAGTTCGCGCAACCAGTCGGCTGCCTCGGTGTACATCTGGGCGAGGGCGCGCATGTCGTCGGTGGTGGGCGCTCGCCCGTCGGACAGCAGCGACTCGAACCGGTCCGCTGCCGCCCGAGCACGCTCGAGCGGTACGGCCAACTCGGCCTGCACCCTGCCCGGGAGTGCACGTGCTGCCTCCAGCAGTGCTCGCGCTGCGGCAGTCGTGGGGTGAGGCGGGTCGTCGACCAACAACACGACCCTCAGTGACGGATGCTCTTGGAGGGCGGCCGACAGCAGCGTGGTGCGCACCACCCGCTCGTCTTCCTGATACGAGGGAATGAGCACCGTCACCGACGGCACGTCGCGAGCGAAGAAGGCATCGAGCACCGCACGGGGCACCCGACGATGTGCCCGGCTGCGATAGAAGAACCCAATGCGGGTGAGCAGGTAGGCAAGCGCAGAGGCAGTGAGCGCGGTGACCACCAGCAGGTAGGCGATTGCTTCGATCACCAGGCGGGCGCTGTGGGCTTGGCCCTCCACGAACTGCTGCACGATGGTGATGAACACGTACACCACCCATGCCGCCACCGACAGCACGATGGCCAACCGACCGAGCATGATGCGTCGATCCGACACCGGCGGGGGCACCATCGGGATCGGCATCGACCGGCGGTCGCTCCCCCATTGCCGTCGCACGCTTCGCTTCGACGCGTCGTTCTGCGATCGTCCCATCTCGTCTTCCTTCTCCCGTCGACCCAGCCCGAACGCGGTCGGTCCGTCAATCTGTCGCCTTCCGGTGACGCTTCCAACATCGGCGCAACTGGCGTGTTGCGTGAGCAGAACTTCAAGAACCTCTCACGTTGACCGCTCAGTCGGCCGATGAGGACTTCCGGGTAGGCACCGCTACGGTGCCGTGCTTTGACGGGAAGTGAGGACGGAGTGGACGCGACAGAATCTGTCGTCGACGAAACGGGTGAAGCAAACGCGATCGTGCCCCGGCAGCCTGCCGAGCGCCTGTCGCTGGCGCGCCTTGCGTTGCTGCTGATCGTCATCGCGGCCGTGGTGGGTGGCGCATGGTGGGTCATCCGCGACCGCGACGAGACTTCCGCCACCTACGACACATCGTGGAGCGTGCCCTACGTCGATGTCACGCTCACTCCCACGTATCAGTTCCAGAACCCAGCCGACAACCCGGCACGCGACGTTGCGCTGGCCTTCGTGGTGGCTCACCCCGACGAACCGTGCACCCCCACGTGGGGTGGCGCCTACACGCTCGACGATGCCAGCAGCATGCTCGACCTCGATCGGCGCATCCTGCAGTTGCGCGCGGCCGGGGGCGATGTGATGGTGTCCTTCGGCGGGCAGGCCAACGACGAGTTGGCCGTCGCCTGCGACGACGTGGAATCGCTCACCGACGCCTACCAGGCGGTCGTCGAGCGGTACGAGTTGCGGGCAATCGATCTCGACATCGAAGGGGATGCGCTCGACGACACCGCATCTATCGAACGCCGCGCCACGGCCATCGCCGCAGTGCAGGAGGCCACGCAGGCCGACGATCGGGAGCTCGCTGTATGGGCGACGCTGCCGGTGAACCAGCGGGGCCTCACGCCTGCCGGCACCGAGGTGGTCGCGGCGCTGCTCGACGCGGGCGTGGAGCTTGCTGGCGTGAACGCGATGACGATGAACTTCGGCAGCGAAACCGACCCCACCGACGACATGTTGGCGGCAACGCTCGACGCGCTCGAGGCCACCCGCGCACAGGTGGTGGAGCTGTACCGGGCCAGTGGTGTGGAGCTCGATGGCGTCGCGGCGTGGGAACACGTGGGCGCCACCCCGATGATCGGCCAAAACGATGTGGTGGGCGAAGTGTTCACGCTCGACGACGCGAACGGCCTTGCCGACTTCGCCCTGCGACACGGGCTCGGTCGGGTGTCGATGTGGTCGCTCAACCGTGACGCACCCTGCGGCGCCCAGTTCGCCGATGTGATGGTGCTCTCCAACACCTGTAGCAGTGTCGACCAGTCGGCGCTCGACTTCGTGCGCGTTTTCTCCGGGTTGCCTGGGCGTTCGCCGGCGCTGCCCGACACCGAGTCGGTGACGATCGAGCCAGACGGCGCTGTGGTCGACGACCCCGCTACCAGCCCCTACCCCATCTGGCGCCCGACCGCGCAGTACCCGAGCGGTTACAAGGTGGTGCGTCGGGGCCTGGTGTACGAGGCCAAGTGGTACAACCAGGGCGACGACCCTGCCATGCCGCAGGCCAACCCGTGGGATACTGCGTGGGCGCTGGTGGGGCCGGTGGTGGCATCCGACGAACCGTTCACCCCCACCACCTTGGCCGACGGCACGCACCCCGAATGGTCACCGACGCGCCAGTACTCAACGGGCGACACGGTTCTGTTCGAGGGACTGCCGTACGAGGCACGGTGGCCGAACAGCGCGGAGCCGCCGGAGACGCTGTTCCCAGTGAGCCCCGACTCTGCGTGGCAGCCGTTGTTCCGCATCGCTGGCGAACCCGAGAACCCCTGACGGGTCGGGCAGGGCGACCGCCCGCGGTTGACCTACAGGGTGTTGGTGATGGCGCCGGTTTCGGCGCCTTGTACGAGCTTGGCGTACTTGCCGAGCACGCCCGTGGTGTAGCGAGGCGGGTTGGGCGCCCAGCTGGCGCGGCGCTTGGCGATCTCACCGTCGTCGACCAGCAGGTCAAGCGTGAGTTCGTGCACGTCGATGCGAATCTGATCGCCATCGCGCACGAAGGCGATGGGGCCACCATCGACTGCTTCAGGCGCGACGTGGCCGATGCAGAAGCCCCAGGTGCCGCCGCTGAAACGACCGTCGGTGATGAGCGCGCAGTCGGCACCGCGCCCCGCGCCCTTCAGCGCGCCGGTGATGGCCAGCATCTCGCGCATGCCCGGGCCGCCCTTCGGCCCCTCGTAGCGGATGACCAACACGGTGCCCGGCTCGATGGAGCCGGAGAGGATGGCCTCCATCGCGCCGTCTTCGCCGTCGAACACGCGGGCAGTGCCGAGGAACTGCTTCTGCTCGGCGGTGAGGCCTGCCACCTTCACCACCGCACCCTTGGGGGCCAGCGAACCGGTGAGCACCACGATGCCACCCTCGCTGTGGATGGGCTTGTCGAGTGGGTGCACCACCACGCCGTCGGGGCCCGGAGGGTTGATGTCGGCCAGGTTCTCGGCCATGGTCTTGCCGGTGACGGTGAGGCAGTCGCCGTGCAGCAGGCCGGCGTCGAGCAGCATCTTCAGCACCACGGGCACACCACCGACGCGGTCGAGGTCGCTCATGTGGAAGCGCCCGCCGGGCTTCATGTCGGCGATGTGCGGCACCTTGGCGGCGATGCGGTTGAAGTCGTCGAGGTGCAACTCGACACCGGCCTCGTTGGCCAGCGCCAGCAGGTGCAGCACTGCGTTGGTGGAACCACCGAGCGCCGACGTGACGGCGATGGCGTTCTCGAAGGCCTTCTTGGTCATGATCATGCGCGGCGTGATGCCGAGGCGCAGCAGGTTCACCACCGCTTCGCCTGCGTCGCGGGCGTCGCTTTCGCGGCGGCCGTCGATGGCGGGCGGCGAGGCGGTGCCGGGCAGGCTCATGCCGATGGCTTCAGCGATGGAGCTCATGGTGTTGGCGGTGAACATGCCACCGCAGGCGCCTTCGCCGGGGCAGGCCTTGCGTTCGATCTCGCCGAGCTCTTCCTCGGTGATCTTGCCCGTGGCACAGGCACCGACGGCTTCGAACACGGAGGTGATGTCGAGCGACACGCCGTTGTGCTCGCCGGGCATGATGCTGCCGTTGTAGACGAACACGCTGGGCAGGTCGAGCCGAGCCGCGGCCATGAGCATGGCGGGGATGCTCTTGTCGCAACCGGCAAGGCCGACGAAGCCGTCGAATCGCTCGGCGTGCATGACGGTTTCCACCGAGTCGGTGATGACCTCGCGGCTCACCAGCGAGGCCCGCATGCCCTCGTGGCCCATGCTGATGCCGTCGCTGACGGTGATGGTGCCGAACTCCATGGGGAAGCCACCCGCGGCGCGCACACCATCCTTGGCGTGCTCGGCCAGCTTGCGCAGGGTGACGTTGCAGGGAGTGACTTCGTTCCACGACGACGCGATGCCCACCTGCGGCTTCACCCAGTCGTCGTCGGTCATGCCGACCGCCCGCAGCATGGCGCGCGAGGGGGCCTTCTGGAAGCCGTCGGTGACGTCGCGGCTCCGGGGCTTCACATCGACAGGGGTTGTCGTGGGCTCGTCGTGGGAACTCATGTCTGGAACGCTACCCCGTCGCCGCGCCAGGCAGCAGGCCGGGCGCTCAAGCCTGGTGAGCAGGGCTGATGTGTAGCCTGACGACGTGGTACGCCGCAGGCGGGAGGAACGGAAGGCAGGCACCGACGGTCGCGTCAATCGACCGTCGTCGCGTGTCGGGCGTGTGCTCCGGTTCGGGCCGCGGTCGCTCACCGCAAGGTTGCTGGTGGTGGCGCTCGTGCCCATGGTGGGCTTGCAGTTCTTCGCCTTCCGCGAGCTCACACGCGAGCGCGACGCTGTCGACGCCGCGGCAACTGCCAATCAGCAGCTTGAGCTGCTCGCCCACGCAGGTGCACTCGTCGCCCCGCTCTATGCCGAATACGTCGCCACGTTGGGCATCGCTCGAGCGGAGGCGACGGGCATCCCGCGGAACGACATCGAACCCACCATCGGCGTCGACTTCGTTCGCATCCTCGATCAGGCCCGCGCCCAGTTCGACCTCGCGGAGATTCGGCTGGAGCGGGCTGTGGAGTCATTGGGCGACACGTCGGCGGCTGCACAACTCGATGCCCTGCAGTCCGCCTGCGACGAACTCGACCGAATGCGAGCAGCGTTCGACGGCGGCAGCGTGGACCCCGCCGATGTCGACCGCGCGTACACGGCGGTGGTCGCAGCGCTGGAGTCGATCCACGCCGAGGCGTTGGCCGTGCTGTCCACCACCGCCGTCACCGTGCCGCTGCGCAACATTCTCGGTGAGGTCGAGCAGTTGTTGGTGACGCTTCGCTATGGCACCACCGAACTGCGCATGTTTGCCGAGGCCGCCACGCTCGGGTCCGTAGCGCCGCAGGCCGTGGAGATGCTGAAGACCGCCGGCGCGTTCGACGGTGCCCTCGATCGGCTCGGCTCGAAGCTCACGCCCGAGCTGCGGTTGGAGCTCGACGAGTTCATGTCGTCGCAGGCGTTCGTCGACCTTGAGCGCTATCGGCCCGACTTCATCGGGCTCGTGATGGTGGCCGAGATGGAAGGCACGCCCATCTTCGGGCAGCCCGATGCGTTGGAAGCCATCGTCGGGTTGATGCTCTCGTCGTTCGAGCGGCTTCGTAGGCTGCAGGACCTGGCCGACTCTGTGCTCGACAGCGCGGTCGAACGATCAGTGGCCATTGAGGCGCAGGCCGACCAACGGCGTAGCCGAGCAGTGGGGATGATGGCCTACGCCGCGGTGATCAGCTTGGTGCTGCTGGTGTGGGTGCTGCGGTCGATCCTGCGGCCGCTGCGGCAACTCACTCGCCAGGCTCGCCAGGTGCGCGACGGCGATCTGGCCCTCACCCCGGCGAAGCCCACCGGCCCCACCGACGTGCGGGTGGTGATGCGCACCTTCGACGACATGGTGTCGACGTTGCGTGCCTACGACCAACAGTTGCGACGCCTCGCCGACGGCGACACCGACCTGCAGGTGTCGGTGCCCGGCCCGCTCGGCGATGCGCTGCAACGGTCGGTGAACCATCTCGCTGAGGTGACCCAACGCCTGCAGCAGTCGGAGGCTGCCGCCACCATGCAGGCACGCACCGATGCGCTCACCGGGCTGGCCAACCGCACGATGGCGTTGGAGCGACTGGCGCAGATGGCGCTCGAGGCGCGCACCACTGGCCGCAACGGCGCGATCGTTTTCCTCGACCTTGACGGCTTCAAGAGCGTCAACGATTCCGAAGGCCATGCGGAGGGCGACCACATCCTGGGTGAGATCGGCCGTCGCCTGCGAGTGACCTACCCCGAGTATCTGGTGGCACGCATCGGTGGTGACGAGTTCGTGGTGCTCGTGCCCGACGAAGCCGACCGCGAGCGGGTGGTGGGTTTGGCGGGCGACCTCATCACGCTCATCTCGCAACCGTGCGTCGGCACCAGCGGCCGCCTGTACACGCTCACCGCCAGCGCCGGTGTGGCCATCGTCGATGGCAAGCACGACCCGCTCACCAGCATCGCCCAAGCCGACTCCGCGGTGTACCACGCGAAGGAGCTGGGCCGCAGCCGGGTGGAGGTGTTCGACTCGAAGCTGGCCCACGAGATCGAAGACCGCGCCGAGATGGCGCTCACCATGCGGCAGGGGCTGGCCGCCGGGCAGTTCTTCCTGGCTCTCCAACCGATCATCGATGTGGCGACGGGGCACCCGGTGGGCGCTGAAGCGTTGTTGAGGTGGCGTCGGCCCGGCTTCGGCGAGATCCTGCCCAACGACTTCATCCCCATCGCCGAACGCACCGACGTGATCATGGATCTGGAGCGCTGGGTGTTGGAGCAGGCGGTGGGCATTCTGCGCGACTGGCGCATCGACCCCGCCACCGCTCACCTGCG
>DMQJ01000059.1 GCA_003455715.1 Acidimicrobiaceae bacterium
CCCGCGGGCGATCGCTCACCTCGTTCGGCAACACGGCGCAGCTGCGGTGATCGGCGTGCAGCAACGCGACCGAGTGGTCGCGCTGAAGGCAGCGCGTCGGTGCGGTGTGCCGGGCGTGGTCACGCTGCAGAACCAGCACGTGTTCTGGGGGCCGTGGCCACTGCGGGCGGTGAAGGAGCGGTACTACCGGCATCACGTGCGGCGCGGCGCTGCACTTGCACTTGCCGTCAGCGACGGTGTTGCCCGCGAGGCCCACGAGCGATTCGGGCTCTCACCCCAGCGCATCGTCGTCGTTCCCAACGCCGTTGGCGACGCTCAGCCCACCGACCACGCGGCTGTCGAGCAGCGACGACGCGAGTTCGTCGACGATGCCGGGTTGCTCCTGCTGTCGGTGGGTCGCATCGACCCGCAGAAGGGGTTCGACGTGCTGCTGCCCGCCATCGCCGCAGTGCGCGGCCAGTTCCCTGCGCTGCGGGTGGTGATCGCCGGTGGCACCACGCAAGGGCCACGAGCAGCAGCAGCCGAGCGCCACGCCCGCGAACTGCAGGCACAGGTGCAGCACCTTGGCCTCGCTGACACGGTCGTCTTCGCCGGTTTCCGCAGCGATGTCGCCGAACTCTTGCGAGCAGCCGACGCCTACGTGCAGCCGTCGCGATGGGAGGGCTTTCCGCTCACCCTGCTGGAGGCGATGCAGGCCGAACGCCCCGTGGTGGCCACCGAAGGGGCCGGTCGCCCGGCCGGTTTCGTGGATGGCACCCACGGCTACATCGTTCCCACCGGCGACTCGACCGGGTTGGCAAAGGCCATCACCATGGTGCTGCAGGCGACACCGCTGCAGCGAATGGAGATGGGTCGGGCGAACGGCGCATTGGTGAGGGCCAACTACCGAATCGACGACGTGCGCCGACGCAGCGCCGACGCACTGGAAGGCCTCGTCGGCGGCCCGTCCACTCGCCCGGCTGAACACATCGCCGAGTGAGAGTGGGCGATCACCCTGCGAAGCGGGGGCGACGCCACGCCGACAGGTCGCGATCGATCAGCACCTCCAATTGGGAGATGTCGTCAGCGAACGAGGCCGTGAGCTCATCCCACACCGTCGGGTCGATGGGGTCGCGCCTCACCGAAGCCTTACGGAGCGGCGCGACCACGGCGGGACGAAATCGCCTCGGGACAACCGACCGCGCCAACGACCGCACCACGTTCGGGCGGCTCACCATCCGCGCCACGAGCGGCAGGCGAGGGGTGCCCGACAGCATCGGGCGCGGTGTGCGAGGAGGAACGAACGCATCGTCGACTCCGAGGAACCCGAACACTCCCTTGAGCACGCCGAGCGGATCGCGGACGAAGTCGTCGTACACGATGACGTGCAACTGCTCGGCAGGAAAGCGCTCGACGAACCGCTGCACCTGCGCCGAATACTGCCCCATCCGCCGATAGTGATACATGTGCTGCCACCCAGCTTCGACACGCTCGTCCTCGGCGGCAAGCGCATCGGTGAGCGACAGCGGCTCGAAACCCCGCATCCGCTGGAACTGGTAGGCCGAGTAGGCACGATCGGCGGGCTGGCGGAGCATCATCAGCACTCGCACCTCGGGCAACCTCGCAGCCAGGCGGTCGGCGGCGCGTTCCACATACAGCGTGGTGGGCGCGGCTTCGCCCCTCACCTGTCCTGGCTGTGCGGTGTCGAACAGTCGCTCGTAGTCGGCCAGGTTGCCCACCACGCGACGGCTCAACGTTCGGCCGTCGCCGTACGGAGCCACCTGGAGCTTCATGTCGCCGAATGCCCAGTAGTGGGGTTCCTTCGGGTGGGGCAGGAAGAGTTGCGGGTGCTGGCCCAGGTATTCGAAGAGTGCGGTGGTACCGGCCTTGGCGGCTCCAGCAACGACGAAGTGCGGCAACATCACCGGGGACTTAGTGCGTGCCAGGCCGGGTGACGGCGATCGGTGTGCGAAGGATGATCTTGATGTCGCCCCACAACGACCAGTGGCGGATCCACTCCTCATCGAGTGCCACCCGCTCGAGCGGAAGCCGGTGAGAGCGTCCGTTGATCTGCCACAGACCGGTGAGACCCGGCCGCGTCGCGGTGTAGAGCTCTTGGAAGTGGGGCGACCGGGTGTTGAGCTGTTCGCGCACCACAGGCCTGATGCCCACCAGGCTCATGTCGCCGCGCACCACGTTCCAGAGCTGCGGCAGTTCGTCGAGGCTCGTTCGCCGCAGCACGCGCCCGACGCCGGTGATGCGAGGGTCGTCAGGCTGCACCTTGAACTGGGCGTCCTTGAAAGTCGGCTCGGCCATCAGGGCCTGGTCGGTACCTGGGCGCAGTGTGCGGAACTTCACCATCGGAAACTCGCGCCCACCGCGGCCGACGCGGCGATGCACGAAGAACACTCCACCCCGCCCGCTGAGTGCCACGGCAACGGCGAGGACCCCAAGGAGCGGCAACGCCAACAGCAAGCCAACTCCTCCAACCACCAGGTCGAGCGCCCGCTTTCCTCGATGGGCACCCACTTGTTGCGCGCGTTGCACCGTCTGCAGGCTCCCGTCTGTCATCGGGAGCACACTAGCGACGGTCACATTCCGCGGGCCCATCTCGGGGCTCGGTCACCCAACACACCGGCAAGGCGCTCGGTGTCGGAAGCGTAGAACTG
>DMQJ01000265.1 GCA_003455715.1 Acidimicrobiaceae bacterium
GCATCGGTTCGGCGTGGACCACCTTCCACCTCGAGCACGAGGCCGAGATCGCCGAGCTGCTCGGCATTCCCCCCAGCGTCACCCAGGTGTGCCTGCTTGCCTGCGGTTACTACACGGGCGATACGTTCACCCCCGCCCCGCGTCGGCCTGCGAGCGAGATCACCTTCCTCAACGCGTGGAAGGCCCCCGTCGAATAGCGGGAATGCACGGGCCTCCGCCGGGGTTGTAGCGCCGCATGAGCGACCTGCAGCAGATTCCCCTCAAGACCATCACCGGCGGCGAGAGCACCCTCGCCGACTATCAGGGCAAGGTGCTGCTGGTGGTGAACGTGGCCTCCAAGTGTGGCCTCACCCCGCAGTACGAGGGCCTCGAGGCGCTGTACCGCCAGTACCACGACCAGGGTTTCGAAGTGCTCGGCTTCCCCGCCAACAACTTCCTCGGCCAGGAGCCTGGCACCGACGAAGAGATCGTGGAGTTCTGCAGCACCAACTTTTCGGTGAGCTTCCCCATGTTCTCCAAGATCAGCGTGGCGGGCGATGACCAGCACCCGCTGTACGCCGCGCTCACCGCTGCCGCCCCCACTGCGCAGGGCGATGGCCAGGCCATGCGCGACCGCCTCACCGGGTTCGGTCTGCAGGTGAACGCCGACCCCGACATCATGTGGAACTTCGAGAAGTTCCTCATCGGCAAGGACGGCTCGGTGGTGGCGCGGTTCGCGCCCAACACCACCCCCGACGACCCCATCATCACCAGCGCCATCGAAGCTGCGCTGGCCTGATCAGGCCACCACGGCGGTGAACGTGGCGGCCAGGCCAGCGCCTGCGTCGCCCGTCACCGTCAACAGTTGGTGATCGACGCCATCGCTGAAGATGTTGTCGCGCGCGTTGTCGGTGTCGTTGCTCAGCGAGGCGGCGTAGCCGTCGGCCTGCGCGTACAGCGCGTCGATGACGTTGTCGTCGACCGCCATCTGGCTGGTGAGCAGCAGGTTGGAGTAGGTGTCGTCGGCATACACCGCGAAGTGAATGTGGAAGGCACGCCCCGGGTACCGGCCGGGCAGGATCGTCAGGAACTGCACCTCGCCGTTGGCGTCGGCCACCTGCACACCGCGCAGCCATGAGAAGTCGCTGAAGTCGCCGCCGAGCATCGACGAGTTGTACTGCGAGTACTCGCCATCGCGGTTGCAGTGCCAGATGTACACGGCAGCGCCCGGCAGTGGCGCGCCACCCGAGTCGACGACGGCGACGCTCAACTCGAACGGCACACCCTCCTGGGTGTTCGCTCCATCGAGGTCGCTGCGAATGTCGCGGCGCACCGAGCGTGGGTCGGCGAGCACGTTGGCCACCTCGCCCTCGCCGTTGTCGTTGGTGCCGTCGGCCGGAAAAGGGCCGCCCGTCTCACCCGGTGTGGCGGTGGCGGTGGCCGAAGTGGTTGAAGTCGACTCGCCGGCCGTGGCCGCTGTGGTGGTCGACTCTCCGGCCGTCGTCGCCCCGGTGGTGTCAGCAGTGGTGGCTGAACCGCTGGAGTCGCCGCCGCAGGCAGCCACGAGCACGGCGCCGCCGGTGACCCCGGCGAGGGCAGTGAGAAAGCGACGACGACCGAGCAGCGATGTGGGGGGAGTGATCATGGGTACAAGCCTGGCCGCGACGCTGTGGGAAAGGGTGTGCGCCGGGTGAGGATCAGGTGAGAACCCGAGCTACGGGCGGGCGCGCAGCCCGGCCATGAATGCGTGGAGCGAAGCATCGGCCAGGTCGGTGGTGAGCGGTGTCTCGCCGGTGATGAGGGCGAAGATCAACGGGCCGATGAGCAGGGCGATCGCTCGTTGATGATCGAGGTCGCGCCCGAACAAGCCTTCCCGCTCGCCGCGTGCGAACAGCTCCTCGGTCACCTGACGATGCATCGCGTCGACCTGTTCCTCCACCGCCGACATGGTGGGTTCGTAGGCCCTCAGCGCCAACAACGCGGGCAGCATGCGCGCCCACTTCGGGTCGCTCAACTGGGCCACCAGGTCGTGCAGGAAGAGCCGTAACGCCTGTTCGAACCCGAGATCCGGCTCGGGCGACGCAGGGGTGGGTGCGCAGAACTGGAACACATCGCGCACGAGGTCGTCGCGGGTGGGCCAGTGACGATAGATGGTCGACTTGGCGACACCCGAGCGGGCCACCACGGCGTCGACCGTGAGGGCGCTCGGGCCGCCCTCCACCACCAAGTCGGCGGCGGTGCCCAGCACGGCAGCACGCGTGCGTGCGACTCGAGGGTCCTCGTTCTGCATGGCCGCGATGACGGTACTCGCGCAGGGGCGACGTGACAGGTGTCGCCCCGATGGCACTGCAGTTGCCGTCACGAAACAGTACGATACAGTTTCGTACTGTTTCTCCGCCACGCAGTCCTGAGGCCCCGATGAATCCCCCCGATGCACCCCTGTCCACCATGGACGAACATTCGCTCCACGACCCGCAGGTGCAGGCGCTCACCGTGGTCGCCGACCGGCGGCAGCGGCGCCTCATCCTCATTGCCATGTGCGTCGGCCTGGTGGCCGTCATTGCCTCCATGTCGGGCCTCAACGTTGCGCAGCAGCAACTGGCCGCCGACCTCGACGCCACCCAGAACATGCTCCTGTGGATCATCAACGGCTACACCATGGTGCTCGCCGCGCTCCTGCTTCCCGTGGGCGCCATCGGCGACCGGTGGGGGCGCAAGCACATTCTGCTCGCCGGCCTGGTGGTGTTCGCCGTGGCCAGCATCGCTGCCGCCACCGCGACATCGGCCATGGTGCTGCTGATGGCTCGCCTCGTTGCCGGTGCCGGCGCTGCCATGATCATGCCCGTCACGCTGTCGGTGGTCACCTCGTCGTTCCCCGACGACGAGCGCGCCGGCGCCATCGGCGTGTGGGCCGGGTTCGCCGGTGCAGGCGGCATCCTCGGGCTCTTCTTCTCGGCGGCCATGGTCGACCTGGTGAGCTGGCGTTGGCTGTTCGCGATGCCGCTCACGCTCTGCGCCGTCTCCTTCGTGATGACGTCGGTGGTGGTGAAGAACTCGCGTGAAGTGCACGAGCACCGCTTCGATCTGGGCGGCGGCTTGCTGTCGGCCGTTGCCATCGGCGGTCTCGTGCTCGCGTTCCATGAAGGCCCCGAACACGGTTGGGCCGAACCGCTCACCGTGCTCGGCATCGTCGCCGGTGTGGTGGGCGTGCTGGCGTTCGTGTGGTGGGAACTCCGTCACCCGGCACCGCTGCTCGACGTGCGGTTGTTCCGCAACCGGGCACTCGCCAGCGGTAGCACCAACCTGCTCATCGTGTTCGCGGTGATGTTCGGGCTGTTCCTCGTGCTGGTGCAGTTCCTCCAAGCGGTGCTCGGCTACAGCGCACTGAAGGCCGCGGCGGGTCTGCTGCCCATGGCGCTCATCCTCATGCCGCTCTCCAGCCAGGCACCCAAGTTGGCGCAGCGCTTCGGCACGCGCCGTCTGCTCATCGTGGGCACGTCGGTGGTGACGTGCGGTCTCGTTGCCTCGGCCACGCTGCCCTCGATCGACGGGGGCTATCTGTCGGTGCTGCCAGCACTGCTGCTCATCGGCCTCGGCATGGGCATGGTGATGACTCCGTCCACGGTGGCCATCACCGAAGCGCTGCCGGCGGAGAAGCAGGGTGTCGCGTCAGCGCTCAACGACACGGTGCGCGAGGTGGGTGGCGCCATCGGCGTGGCCCTGCTGGGGTCGGTGCTCAGCGCCGGCTACCGCAGCGGTGTGGCCGACGTCGCGGCAACCCTGCCGCCCGAGTTGGGTGATGTGGTGAAGGGTGGCATTGGCCAGACGCTGGCGGTGGCGCCGCAACTCGGCGACGCTGGTGCCCCGGTGGTGGCGGCTGCTCGGCAGGCATTCGTCGACGGCTGGCACCAGAGCATGTGGGTGGGCGCCGTCATTGCAGTGGGTGCCGTCGTGCTGCTGGTGGTGCGCGGACCGAAGGACATGGAACGCACCGCGGGCGAATGACCCGTGCGCGGTGCGACAGACTGCACACATGACTGACACCACGACCCGTACCGAACTGCACGTCAACCGCCGCGCGGTGGGCGACACACGGCTGGTGGAGTCGCCGCTCGCGCCACTCGCCGACGGCATGGTGCGCGTGCACATCGAGCGGTTCGCCCTCACGGCCAACAACATCACCTACGCCCAGTTCGGCGACATGCTGGCCTACTGGCAGTTCTACCCGGTCGTCGATGACGTCGACGGCGACGGCAACCAGTGGGGTCATGTGCCCTGCATGGGCTGGGGTCGGGTCACGGAGAGCCTCGTCGATGGCGTTTCCGTGGGCGAGCGCTTCTACGGCTGGTGGCCGATGGCCACGTCGGTCGACGTCACCGCAACGCCCACACGCGAGGGGTTCCGCGACGACGGCCCGCACCGCCAACCGCACGCCCCTGCGTATCGCAACTTCACCCGCACCGACGCCGACCCGATGTACACCTCGGCCGACGACGAGCCGCGCCACTCGTTGCTGCGCGGTCTGTTCCTCACCGGCTTCCTCGCCGAGGCGTTCTTCGACAGCCGGCCCGAACTCGGTGCGGAGCAGGCGTTGGTGTTGTCGGCCAGCAGCAAGACCGCTATCGCCTTCGCCGACTGCGCGCATCGGCGCGGGTCGTTGCGCGTGGTCGGCCTCACCTCGCCGGGCAACGTCGAGTTCGTGCGGTCGCTCGGCTGCTACCACGACGTGCTCACCTACGCCGACGTGGCGTCGATCGAGTCGGTGCCGTCGGTGGTGGTCGACATGGCGGGCGCGGGGGCCGTGGTGGCGGCCATCCACGATCACCTCGGCGACCTCGTGCGCCACTCGATGGTGGTGGGCAAGAGCCACCACGACGCACCGCCCGCGCAGGTGAACGCTGGTCCGCAGCCGGCGATGTTCTTCGCTCCCGGCGAGATTCAGTCTCGCCTTGCCGAGTGGGGGCCGGAGGGCTACCGCGAGCGAGTAGTGGGCGCGCTGGGTGCGTTCATCGACGACAGCCATCGCTGGCTGCACCTGTCGGAGCATCTGGGGCCCGACGCGGCCGCCTCAGCGTGGGCGGCGGTGTACGCCGGCACGGTGGGCCCCGACGACGGGGTCATCGTCTCCCTGCACGGGGCCTGATCGCTGTGGCCTGATCGCCCGGGGGTTGATCGTCTGGGCTTGGCCCGCGCGGGAATACCGTTGCGCTCGCAAGCGTTCGACGACCCATGACCATTCCCGCATCACACGCCGACCTGCTCGACTCCACCGCCCTGGCCCACGTGGCCACCATTGGCCCCGACGGCCGCCCGCAGAACAACCCCGTGTGGTTCGGGTGGGACGGTACGCACGTGCTCTTCAGCCAGACCACTGGCCGCCAGAAGTACCGCAACCTGCAGCAGCACCCGGCCGTGGCGCTGAGCATCGTCGACAACGCCAACCCGTACCGCTACCTCGAGATCCGCGGCACCGTCGCCGAGATCGTCGACGACCCGGGCAACGCGTTCATCAACTCGATGGCCAAGAAGTACATCGACCAGGACGAGTACCCGTGGCACCAGCCCGGCGACCACCGCGTCAACCCGTACCGCTACCTCGAGAT
>DMQJ01000108.1 GCA_003455715.1 Acidimicrobiaceae bacterium
TACCTGCACACCGGCATGGAGAAGCAGGGCGAGGCGCTCACCTACATGCAGGGCGGCACCAACGTCACCCGCATGGACTACCTCTCGCCGCTCAACAACGAACTCGTGTTCAGCATGGCCACCGAGAAGTTGCTGGGCATCGACGGCGACATTCCCGAGCGTGCGGTGTGGATGCGCATGCTGCTGAGCGAACTCAACCGCATGAGCAGCCACCTGCTGTTCATGGCCACCAACGGCATGGACCTCGGCGCGGTCAGCATGATGATCTACGGCTGGCGCGAACGCGAGGAGGTGCTGCGGTTCTTCCAGAAGGTCACCGGCCTTCGCATGAACCACAACTTCATCCGTCCGGGTGGCGTCGCCGCCGACCTGCCTGCCGGCTGGCGCGACGACGTGCTGCACCTGCTGGAGATGATCCCTCCCCGCTTGGAGGAGTACGACATCCTCATGACGGGTCAGCCCATCTGGCGCGACCGTCTGCAGGGTGTGGGTGTCATTACGCCCGAAGAAGCGTTGGCGCTCGGTGCCACCGGCCCCATCCTGCGCAGCACCGGAGTGCCGTGGGACCTCCGCCGCGACATGCCCTACTTGCGCTACCCCGAGGTGGAGTTCGACGTGGTGGTGGGCAGCTACGGCGACGCCTTCGACCGCTACGCAATTCGACTCAACGAGATCCGCGAGAGCATCCGCATCGTGCACCAGATTCTCGATCGCATGCCGCAGGGCGACTTCCGCATCCAGAACAAGAAGGTCACGCCGCCGCCGCGTGCTCGCATCGACGAGAGCATGGAAGCGCTCATCCACCACTTCAAGATCTTCACCGAGGGCTTCAAGGTGCCCGAGGGTGAGGTGTACGTGGCCATCGAGAGCCCACGCGGCGAGATCGGTTGCTACATCGCCAGTGACGGCAGCGCCACCCCGTACCGCATGCACGTGCGGGCCCCATCGTTCGTCAACATCCAATGCCTGCCCCACATGATGCGCGGCGGCCTCGTGGCCGACGCGGTGGCGGTGATCAGCTCGGTCGACCCGGTGCTGGGGGAGGTCGACAGGTAACCATGTCACGACTCAACGACGCCAACCTGGCGCTCGCCCGCGAGATCATCGGGCGCTACCCGAAGGCCCGCTCGGCCACCATCCCGTTGCTGCACCTGTCGCAGCAGCAGAACGGCTACGTCACCCAGGACGCCATCGCCCATGTGGCCGAACTGGTGGGCGCCTCCTCCGCTGAGGTGATGGGCACCGCCACGTTCTACGAGATGTTCAAGTTCGAGCCGGTGGGCAAGTACCTCATCAACATCTGCGGCACGATGAGCTGCGCGCTGATGGGCAGCGAAGAGCTGCTGCATCACGCCGAGCACGTGCTCGGTGTGAAGGCTGGCGGCACCACCGACGACGGCATGTTCACGCTCGAACACGCGGAGTGCCAGGCGGCCTGCACCGAGGCGCCCAACATGCAGGTGAACTACCGCCACTGCCACCGCATGACCCCCAACGCGTTCGATCAGCTCATCGACGACCTGCGGGCCGGTAAGCGCGACGCCGACATTCCCGCGCACGGCACGCTCGCTCGGGTGCGCCAACAGATTCCCGCCGAGAAGGCGGCCGGCGCGGTGCATCCCGACACCGTCGACGGCCCGGCCTGGATGCCTGCACCGGAGGCTGCGTCATGAGCACCTACCCCTGGGCCGCTGGCTACATCGACGACGGCGCCCGCCCGCAAGTGGTCACGTCGCGTTTCAAGTACGACGACGGCTACACCCTCGAGCGCTACCACGCCACCGGCGGCTACGAGGGCTTCAAGGCTGCCCTGCGTCGTGCTCCCGGCGACGTGCACGAAGAAGTGAAGGCAGCCACCGTGCTCGGTCGCGGTGGTGCAGCCCCCCCCGCCGGTACCAAGTGGGGCCTCATGCCCGCGCAGAAGTACCCGCGCTACCTGGTGGTGAACGGCGACGAGAGCGAGCCGGGCACCTACAAAGACCGCCTCCTCATGGAGCGCGACCCGCACCAGCTCATCGAGGGTTGCCTCATTGCCGCCTACGCGGCTGGTCTGTCGCAGGTGTTTCTCTACATCCGCGGCGAAATGCCGCTGGCGCACGAGCGGGTCGGTCAGGCCCTCAACGAGGCGTACGCCGCGGGCTATGTGGGCCGCAACATTCTCGGCACCGACTTCAGTGTCGACATCGTGCTGCACTGGGGTGCCGGTGCCTACGTGGTGGGCGAAGAGACGGCACTCATCGAGAGCCTCGAGGGCAAACGTGGCGAACCGAGGTTGAAGCCGCCGTTCTTCCCGGCGGCCATCGGCCTGTACGGCCAGCCCACCATCGTCAACAACGTCGAGACGCTCAGCAACCTGCCGTGGCTGCTCGTCAACGGTTCAGCCGCCTACACCTCCATCGGCACGCAGACCAGCCCGGGCACGCGCATGGTGGCCGTGAGCGGTCATGTCAACCGCCCCGGCGTGTTCGAGATCATCAACGGCACCACCACGTTCCGCGACCTGCTGTACGCCGACGAGTTCTGCCAAGGCATCCGCAACGGCAACGAGTTGAAGGCGTTCGTGCCCGGCGGCGGTTCGGCTCCCTGGTTCACCCCCGAGCAACTCGACGTGCCGTTCGAGGGCCGCGCTGCTGGCGCCGCCGGCTCCATGCTCGGCTCGGGCGCCATCATGGTGATGGACCACACCACCGACATTCCCTCGGCGGCCCTCACCCTCACCCGCTTCTACGCTCATGAGAGCTGCGGCCAGTGCACCCCGTGTCGTGAAGGTGGCACCTGGCTGATGCGTATCCTGCAACGCATCGTCGACGGGCAGGGCACCAAGGCCGATCTCGACCAGCTGCTCGAAGTGGGCGAGAGCATCTGCCCGGGCAACTTCCCGCATGCATCCAGCTCCAAGCTCGGCCTGGAGGCCGTGCCGTTCCCCTACAAGATGACCACCATCTGCTTCGTCGGCCCCTCGGCGTACGCCCCGGTGCACTCGGCGCTCACGCTGTTCCGCGATGAGTTCGAAGCCAAGCTGGTCGAGCCTGCGGTGCCGTCCCGTCGGCAGATTCCCGTGACGGCGGTGCACTGATGAGCGACGACGTGAAGGTGGAGACGCCGGCCGAGGAGGCCCCGCCGGTCGACCCGAATGCGGTGCAGGTGTACGTCAACGGTGTGCCCCACACCGCGCGCAAGGGCCAGTTGGTCATTGAGGCTGCCGCCGATGCCGGCGAGTACATCCCCCGGTTCTGCTACCACGAGCGGATGACCTCCGTCGGCAAGTGCCGCATGTGTCTGGTGGAGTGCGACTCGGGCCGTGGCCCGGCAGTGACGGTGAGCTGCATGGCCACCGTGATGCCCGACATGAAGATCGACACCCAGAGCGACACCACCAAGCGGATGCAGGAGGGTGTGCTCGAGCTGCTGCTGGCCAACCACCCGCTCGACTGCCCGGTGTGCGACAAGGGTGGCGAGTGCCCGCTGCAAGACCAGGCGTTCAGCCACGGCCCGGGCGAGAGCCGGTTCGTGGAAGAGAAGCGCCACTACGAAAAGCCCATTCCCATCAGCGACCTGGTGTTCCTCGACCGCGAGCGATGCATCCTCTGCGACCGTTGCACGCGCTTCGCCGACGAAGTGGCGGGCGACCCGCTCATCCACTTCAACAGCCGCGGCAACAACACGCACATCACCACGTTCCCCGACGAACCGTTCGCCAGCTACTTCAGTGGCAACACGGTGCAGATCTGCCCGGTGGGCGCCCTCACGGCCAAGCCGTACCGATTCAAGGCCCGCCCCTGGGACCTCGAGCAGGAGGAGAGCACCTGCACCACCTGTTCGGTGGGGTGCCGCACGGTGGTGCAGAGCAGCCGCGACGAACTGCTGCGCTCGATGGGCGTCGACAGCGACCCGGTGAACCACGGTTGGTTGTGCGACCGTGGCCGGTTCAACTTCGAAGCCGTCAAGAGCGACCAGCGGGTGCTGCAGCCCATGGTGCGCGAGGGCGACACGCTGCAGCCCGCAGCGTGGAACAC
>DMQJ01000106.1:0-126 GCA_003455715.1 Acidimicrobiaceae bacterium
CCGCCCCAGCCGAGCACCTCGTAGGCCCACCAGCCACCGAGCAGGATGCCGAGGGTGAGGAACCCCCAGGCAATGAGCGCCCAGCGGCGAGTCTCCACAAGCCAGCCTTCGCCCACCCGGCCGGTG
>DMQJ01000106.1:377-3296 GCA_003455715.1 Acidimicrobiaceae bacterium
CGGTGAAGCCGACGTAGCCCAGATAGAGGATGGGCGGGTGGAACAGCACGAGCACGTGGTTCTGCAGCAGCGGGTTGGGGCCGCCACAGCAACGATCGAAGTTGGGGGGCGTGGGTGCGGCAGCGAAGGCATCGGTGGGGCCGAGCGCCAGGAAGAAGAAGAACGCCGTGACCACCAGCATGGTGACCATGGCCCAGGCAACCAGCGGGTCGTCGATGCGAGCCCGGTAGCGGCGCATGACGATGGCCGTGTACACCGCGAGCAGCAGCAACCACAGCAGGATGCTGCCCTCGAGCGCGCTCCACAGGGCGGTGAAGTTGAACAGCGCCGGGGTGTCGGGCGAGCCGACTTCTTGCACGTAGCGCAGGCTCCAGTCGCGGGTGATGAGCGCCCGCTCCATCACCACCACAGCGGCAATGGCCGCGATGAGACTGATCCAGCCGTAGGCGGGAATGAGCCGGAGCAGGCGCTTGTCGCGCTGCAAGGTGGCGACGGCCAAACCCATCGCACCGAACACCGAGGCAGCCAGGCCCACCATCAGGGCCGACTGACCGAGGAGGCCGTTCAGTCCTTGCGCAAGCACGCCGCCGCCTCAGCCTCACCCTGCGCCAAGCGGTCGGCGTTCTCGGCGTCGTACTGGTTGTCGTGCTTCACGATGACCTCACGCCCTTCGAACACACGACCATCGGCGTTCTCCACCACCTTGCCGCTGACCACCACGGGCACGCACTCGGAGAAGATGCCGGTGGGCTTGCTGCCCACCACGACGGGCATCGACTGACCGTTGTAGCTGATGACGAAGTTGAGGCCTTCGCCGGTGACCGACCCCTGGTCGACCACGCCCTGGATGCGGATGGACCGGCCGACGTCGCAGCCGTCCTTCACCCCGATCTCGTCGACGTTGCAGTAGTAGTCGACGGCGTTGGTGAGGAACTTGAACACCAGCACACCCGCACCGGCGAGCACCGCCACCAGCACCCCGACGGCCAGCCAAGGTCGCTTGCGCGGCTTGCCCACAGCGGTAGGAACTGCTTCACGAGGACTCAGGTCCACGGCAGTTCCTCCGGTGGCACGTTGCGGGCACTCTGGCGAGCCCTGGCCAACATGCGCCATGTGTACAGCGCGATGGCACCGAAGGTGACCACGTAGCTGCCGATGACGTGAGGGGCGTTGAGCATGGCGATCATTGCAGGGCCTCCTGGCGGCGTTCGGCCAGCGCGGCATCGAGGCCGTGCTCGGCAACCGAGTCGTCGAGGGCGAGCGTGCGCTGGCGATGGATGACCAGCCACACGTACAGCAGGGTGAACGTGACGATGCCGGAGAACAGGGTGAACAGCATCATGTCTTCGAGTTCACCCTCGGCGACGCTCTCGTTCTGGTGCAGCGGCCGCCACCACTTCACGCTGAAGTGCACCAGCGGCACCTCGAGCACGGCGAAGAGGGCGAGGATGGCGCTGCGACGTGCCCGCTGGTGCAGGGTGCCACCCAACCCGCGCACAGCCAGATACCCGATGTAAGTGACGAACAGGAACGCCGTGGTGGTGAGGCGCGAATCCCACGTCCAGTAGGTGCCCCAGGTGATGGACCCCCACAGGCTGCCCGTGACCAGCGTGATGCCCATGAACAGCACACCCACCTCGGCGCTGGCACCCGCCACACGGTCCCACACGAGGCTGCGGGTGCGCTTCCAGAGGTACCCCGCGCTGCTGATGCCGGTGACGATGAACGCCAGATAGGCCAACCACGCCGACGGCACGTGGATATAGAGAATGCGCACGCCGGTCTTCTGCAGTGCGTCGTTGGGCGACAGCACCAACCCGAAGAGCGCCACCCAGGCGGCACCCACGATCACCGCGACCCCGAGGCCCCGAGTGAAGCGGGTGGACGTGGGTCGTCGGACCGTGGCCGTCGTGGAAGGTGTGGAAGCGGTGGGATCCATGCTGCCTCTTGTCTCGTGGCCTATTCGTCGATGAGCGAGCCGAACGCAAGCGTTCCCCCAGCACCGAACAGTGCGGCGAACAGCAGGAGCAGGCCGATCCATGGCCACCCCTCGCCGGGCGTCGCATCGTTGGTGCCGAGCGCTGCTTCGGTCGCCCGGGTTGCACCGATGAGAACTGGTGCCACCACCGGAAGCAGCAGCAGCGGGAGCAGTGTCTCGCGGCCTCTGGCCCCGGCAGCGAGACCGCCGTAGATCGTACCGACGAAGGCCAGCCCACAGGTCGCGGCGACATAGGTCACCAACAGCACCACGATGCCGCTTGCCCGCACCTCGGTCTGGTAGAGCACCACTGCGGCAAACAGCAGCAGCGCCTCCAAGACGGCCAGTTGCACGGCCAGCGCCAGCGACTTGCCGAGGAACACACCGCCGGGGTGCACCCCCGCCACCCGCAGCGCATCGAGCGCACCATCGGCAGACTCCACGGCGAACGACCGTTGCACGACCACGAGCAGGCTGAACAGGGTGGCCAGCCACACCAAGCCAGGAGCAACCTGGTTGAGCAGCGAGTCGCCGGCCGACGTGTCGAGTGCGAACGCGAAGGTGACCATCACCAACCCGGCGAAGGGCAACACCTGGTTGGTCATCACCCTGCTGCGGGCCTCCACGCGCAGGTCTTTGGCCGCTACCAGCCGTGTGATGGTCCACAAGCTCATGGGGCCACCTCCCGCACCTGGCCGCCCACCACGTGGACAGCACGCGTCGCCAGCGAGCCTGCTCGTTCCAACTCATGGCTGGCAACGATCACGGTGGCCCCGGCGGCAGCAGCCTGCCGGGGGGCGGCGGCCGCGCCGCCGCCCGCGCGCCCGGGCCCGAGCGCGGCAGGGGTGAGGAGCTGACTTACAAACCCGACCCGCAGGCCCCCCGCCCCCCCCCCGCCCCCCTCCAGACCCCCACCCCCCCCCCCACCGGGGCCCCGCTGA
>DMQJ01000138.1:0-2590 GCA_003455715.1 Acidimicrobiaceae bacterium
CGAGGTTGGCTCGGCTCACCACCTGCGGGCCAGCGACGTGGAGCACGCCCGAAACGTCGCGACGCGACGCCAGTTGCACGATGGCTGCGGCGAGGTCGGCGGCGTGCGCCGGGCAGCGGTACTCGTCGGTGAAGAAGCGCATCGTGCGACGGCCCGCGAGTACGTCGGCCACATCTCGTTGCGCGGGCGACTGGTGCTCGGTGCCGTAGAGGAGGGAGGAACGCAGCACGAGCGCGCTCGGGTGGGAGCGCATCACCGCAGCCTCCGCCTCCGCCTTCCACCGGCCATAGTCGAGGGTGGCATCGGGCAGGTCGTTCTCGGTGTACGGCCACTCGCGGCCGGCGAACACCATGTCGGTCGACATATGCACCATCCGCGAACCCGCGGCCGCGCACGCGACGGCAACGTTGCGTGAACCGTCGACGATGATCGACCGGTCGTCGCGTCGATAGGCGAGGTGCACCACGACCGTGGGTTTCCACGAGCGGATCTCGTCGGCCACCAGGTCGGCGCGGCGCACGTCGAGCGCCTTGCTGTCGGGCGCCAGCAGTTCCCAACCTCCGAGCTCGCTCGCGGGCAGCAGGTGTCGACCGAGGAAACCCGACGCACCGGTGACCATCATCAGCCGCTTGCGCCCGGTGAACCACCGCCTTGCCGTCACACTGCACACCCTAGGGCGGTACCGTGGCGGGCCGTGCCCACGCCGCACCCTGTCGCCGTCGAACGCCACCCGCACCTCGCTCACCCGCTTCCGGCGGGATGGGTGCGCGTCGACCTGCACAGCCACACGATGTGGAGCGGCGACAGCACCACCACTCCCGACGAAGTGCATCAGGCGGTGTTGGAGAGCGGGCTCGATGTGCTGTGCATCACCGACCACAACGCCATCAAGGGTGCGGTGGAGTTGGCAACACAGTTGCCGTGCCGGGTGATCGTGGGCGAGGAGTTGCGCACGCACGCCGGTGAGATCATCGGCTTGTTCCTCACCGAGCGCATCCCGTTCGGCACGCCGCCGGCCGAGGCTGCCCGTGCCATCCGTGCGCAGGGCGGTGTGGTGTACGTGCCGCACCCGTTCGACCCGATGCGCCGCAACATGGCCGAGCCAGCGCTGTACGAACTGGCGCAGGCGGGCCTGCTCGATGCAGTGGAGGCCGTGAATGCGAAGACATCGCTGACCAGCCTGAACCGGCGGGCCGCCGAGTTCGCCGACGAGTTCCACCTTGCGCACGGAGCCGGCAGCGATGCCCACGTGCCCGACGCCCTGGGCGCCGCCTACGTGGAGATGCCCGACTTCGATGGCCCCGCCGACTTCCTCGCCAAGCTGCGCGAGGGCAGGGTGGTGGGCCACCACTGGGACAAGCACCGCCCGTGGAGCGCTCGGGTGCTGCCCAGCGTGACGATCGAGTAGAGCGGCTCGTTCATGCCCATCCTTCATGCTCTCGTGCTCGGCCTCGTGCAGGGTCTCGCCGAATTCCTGCCCATCTCCTCCAGTGGTCACCTGCTGCTCGTGCCATGGCTGTTCGGATGGGACGACTTCGACGGCGACCCCGGCATCAAGAAGGCGTTCGACGTTGCGTTGCACATCGGCACGCTGGTGGCGGTCGTCGCCTACTTCCGACGCGACCTGGTGGTGTACGTGCGCCGTGGTGTGCGACTGGTGGTGAAGCGTGAGAAGCCCACCGACCCCGAGGGACGGTTGGCCTGGCTGCTCGTGCTCAGTTCGGTGCCCGCCGCCGCGGTTGGGGCATTGTTCGAGAGCTTCATCGACGAGCAGTTGGGAACGCCCGCCATCATCGCCGTGTCGCTCATCGTGTTCGGCGTGCTGCTCGCGTGGGCCGACCGTCGTGCTGGTCAGCGCACGCTCGAGGCGTACGGGCCGGGCGACGCGCTGAAGGTTGGCACGGCCCAGGTGCTGGCGCTCAACCCCGGCACGTCGCGAAGCGGCATCACCATGACAGCCGCCCGCCTCATCGGGTTCAGCCGTGATGCGGCCGCACGCATCAGCTTCCTCATGGCCATCCCGGTGACGGCCGGTGCGGTGCTGTTCAAGATGGTCAAGCTCGCCAGCGACGGGGTGCCCGACGGGTTCGTGCCGCCGATGCTGGTGGGCATCGCCGCGTCGGCCCTGTCGGGCTGGATCGCCGTGTGGGGCACGATTCGCCTGGTGCGCACCCGCACGTTCACCCCGTTCGTCCTGTACCGCATTGCGTTGGGGGTGCTGGTGTTGAGCCTGCTCGCAACGGGCGTACGCTGACCCAATGTCCTTGATCGCGCAACGAGTTCCCCTCGGGTTCCAGTGGCCGACGGCCGACCCCTTCCTGTTCTGCGTGCACCACCTCGACCTGTACCCCGAGGGCGACGGCCGGTTCGCTCCGGCGGCGTCGCTGGCCGGGCGCAACATCGGCAACGACTTCGAGCCCAAGGACGGCTGGCGCATGTACCACGGCAGCACCGTGCCCGGCTTTCCCGAGCACCCGCACCGGGGCTTCGAAACCGTCACCTTCGCGCGCAAGGGGTTCATCGACCACAGCGACTCGATGGGTGCCGCCGCTCGGTTCGGTCGCGGCGACGTGCAATGGATGACCGCCGG
>DMQJ01000138.1:2978-3299 GCA_003455715.1 Acidimicrobiaceae bacterium
CGCCGCCGTCGCCGCCGCCCGCCTCGTGGGCGTCGCGAGCCGAGGCCGACGTGGCCATCTGGCACATCGTGCTCTCGCCGGGCGCGGAACTGCAGTTGCCGCCTGCCCGTGGAGGGGTCGACACCGGCCGCGTGCTCTACGTGTTCGAGGGGTCGGTTGAGGTCGACGGCGAGGCCGTGGCGAACGACACCGGAGTAGTGGTGCTGGCCGATCGGCCCGCACCTTTGCGGGGCGGCGCTGGGGGGGCCGAGATCTTGATGGTGCGGGACCGAGCCATCGTCGAGCCGGTGGCGTAATACGGCCCGTTCGTCATGAACACCC
>DMQJ01000361.1:0-180 GCA_003455715.1 Acidimicrobiaceae bacterium
TCTTCCGATCTAGAATGTCGATGCAGGAACGCTCGAGTCGATGGGCGAGACCGCGGACCGATTCCTCTCCGGGCGCGTGAGATTTCTTCTCGAGCCGATCGGGGAAGTGAAACCCGAATTTGTCTGGTCCTTCGCCAAACTCGGGGATGGTCCGCTCGAGAATCCAAATGATCCTGCCGT
>DMQJ01000361.1:266-13461 GCA_003455715.1 Acidimicrobiaceae bacterium
CGTGGCCACCTGCCCGGCCCAGGCGCACACGCGCGCGACCAGCCGCTCGCGCACATCGGCGCAGTCGGCGTCGAGCGCCAGCAGCCCAGCAGCGAAGGCGCGAACGGGGGCGAGCAGGCGGTACCTGACCCCGACCGTCAGTCGCTCGGCGACGACGAGCGATCGCACGACCAACTGATGCAGCACGTCGGGCGAGGCCGGCTCGCAGACCGCTCGCACGTCCTCGGCGTTGAAGCTGCCACCGAACACGGCCATGCGCCGGAGGCACGTCCGTTCGTCGTCGTCGAGCATGCGATAGCTCCAGCCAACGGCCTCCTGAAGGTTGCGATGACGATCGGAACTCGTGGAGCGCCACGAGGTCGTCAACAACTCCTCGTCACTGAGGCGATGCAGCATCTCCTGCGCGCTGAACGAGTGCACGCGAGCGGCGAACAGTTCGATGGCCAGGGGAAGGCCGTCAAGGCGCTCCACGAGCGAACCGACGACGTCGGCGCCATCGTCGCCCACCGCATAGTCGCGGTCGGTTGCCTGTGCGCGGGCAACGAACAAGGAGATCGCATCGGCACGCGACAGCGGCGGGCACTTCACCAGCCTTTCGCCGGGCACCCTGAGCGGCTCGCGACTCGTCGCGACGACTCGCAGGCCTGGGCACCGATCGAGAAGGTCGACGATCAGTGCAGCAGCATCGTCGAGCAGATGCTCGCAGTTGTCGACAACCAGCAGCGGAGACCGAAACGACCGCAGGGCGGCGACGAGCACCGTCGGCCCCTGGGACAGATCGTCGGAACGAACCCCCACCGCCGCCAGCACCGTCGGCAGCAGTCCACCTGGGTCGCTCACAGCCGAGAGATCGGCGAATCGTGCCGACACGTGCGTGAGCGATGCGGCAGCTGTCACCGCCACAGAGGTCTTCCCCACTCCACCGGGCCCCACGATGGTGAGCAACCTCGTGTCATCGAGACTGTCGAGAATCGACGACAGAAGTCCCTCCCGCCCGATCAGCGGGCGAGCAGGTGGCAGCCGCGACTCGATGATGGCGTCGCCCATCCGCGTGCCAGCATCGCCCCCGCGATCGAGCACACCGCGAAGGACTGGGTCGTGGTTCAGAATCGAGGTCTCAAGCGCCACGAGCTCGGCAGATGGCTCCAACCCGAGGTCTTCGGCCAACAGTCGGCGCACGGTGCGCAGTCGCGCCAGAGCATCGACCTGCCGACCCGACCGGTACAGCGCGACTGCGAGACGCGCCCAGGTGGGCTCGCGGTACGGATGCTCGTTGACCGACCATTCCAGGTCGCTCACCACATCGGCGGGCCGTCCGAGTGCCATCTCGATGTCGGCGTACAGATCGATGAGCGCCAGGTACTCGTCCTCGAGCGCCGTCACCCTCGCACCGACGAAGGGCACACCCCCGAGCCCGGCGAGCGGAACGCCGTTCCATGTGGCGCGCGCCGAGCGAGCCCTCACGCACGCCGCGGCGAAGTCGCCCGCCGAGAACGCAACGCGAGCACGCCGTGAGTCGACCTCGAAGCGATGCACATCCACCAGCGACGGGTCGGCGACGAAGGCGTACCCACTGCCCCGAGTTTCGACGAGCGGTTCAACTCCAGCGGCCGACAACGCACGGCGGAGATTCGAGACGTGCACCTGGATACTCGCACGAACACTTGGCGGCGGCTGATCGCCCCACACCGCATCGACCATGTGTTCGGCGGAGATCGCCGTACCTGGCTGCAGGGCGAGCAGCGCAAGAATCGCTCGAGGCTTGGCGCCTCCGAGCGCAATGCGTCCCTCGTGCGTCAGCACATCGACCCCACCAAGGAGCCTGACGTTGAGACCGACTCCATCCTGGCCAGTCGTCGCCGCACCCACCCGCACGTCGGAGAGTCTCGCACAACGATCACCGCCGCTGATCCAGCGTCAGGTGTTGGGCGCCGAATGACTCACCGAGCAGCAGGAAGCCTGCGGAGGCTGCGGCCAGGAAGAACGAGGGAAAGAGCAGAAGATGCGGCGACTGGACGAAGTAGGGCTGCGCGGCATCGAGCATCTGCCCCCAGGAGACCACCGAGCGATCGACACCCAACCCGATGTAGCTCAGACTTGCTTCCGCTCCGATGAGGAGTCCGGCCATCGACGACGAGAACGCGGCAACAGCGGGCAACGCAGTGGGCACGACGTGCCGCATGCAGATTCCCAGATCGGACGCTCCGGCCGCCCGCGCCGCCTCGATGAACGACACGGGCTTGATCGTCAGTGTCGCAGCGCGGGCCAGACGAGCGACAGTCGGCCACAAGAGCGACGCGAACGCCAGGACCATGACCAGCGTCGAGCGACGGCCACCCAACACGAGCGTCAGGAGAAAGATCATTCCGATGGCCAACGGAACGCCGAGCACCACGTCGCCGGCCCGCCGGACAAAGGCGTCGAGACGCCCACCTCGCCAACCGGCAGCGACCCCCAGCACCATGCCGAGGGTCAGCACCAGCAGGCTCGTCCCAGCGCCGATCAGCACCGAATGTCGGGCGCCGTACACCACCCTGCTGAAGGAGTCGCACCCCTGCACATCGGTCCCGAACCAGTGCTCGGCACTCGGTGCGAGCCGATCGCGATAGGTGCCGTCGGCTGCCCTCAGCGAGCACTCGCTGGGAGACGGCGCCCCGGGCGCGACCGCCACCACCACACCTGGCGCCACTGCACACATGCCGATGACACCCAACAGGCAGAACGAGAGCCTCAGACGGAGCGGAAGGCGACGGCGCTGGCGGGTCATCGTCGTCGTCACGCCGACAACTCGATCCGCGGGTTGGCGACGACCGCGGCAATGTCGACGAGCATGTCGACAAGGAGGTACACAGCGATGATCGCCAGCGTGAAGCCGATGATGAGTGCGTTGTCGCGCTGGCGGATCGCTTCGGCGATCGCCTGGCCGACTCCCGGCAGGTTGAAGACCCGTTCCACCACGATTGCGCCACCGGCCAGTGCACCGACCTCAAGCCCGACGAACGAGATGAAGGGCACGGCAGCGTTACGCACAACGTGTCGACGCACGACCGTCCGTTCCCTGAGCCCCTTACTTCGCGCCGTCTGTACGTGCGCCGCCGACAACTGCCTGATCGACTCGATTCTCACCATCCGGATGGCGATCGCAGCTCCTGGTAGTGCAAGGGTGCACGCCGGCAGCACGTAACTGCCGAGCCCCGCATCGGTTCCGGCCACCGGCAGCCACCCGAGGCCGACGCCAACCCACCGCTGCAGAAGCGAACCGACGAGGAACAGAGGCATCGACAGCGCAGCGACGCACAGCGCCAGCACCAGGTGATCCACGTGACGTCCCGACCGCCGGGCCACTGCAGCCCCGATGGTGAGCGCCAAGAACACCTCGATCACTATCGTCAGGCCGACGAGCGTGAACGTGGTGGGTAGCGCCTCGGCCAGTATCGATGCCACCGGTCGTCGCGCTGCGTACGACTCGCCAAGGTCGCCTCGCAATAACCGCCCCACGAACGCGAGGTACTGGCGCCACACCGGCTCGTCCAGGCCGTACCGGGCGCTCAGCGCAGCACGCGTTGCTTCCGACACGCGCCGTTGCCCGGCGATCGCGCGAGCGGGATCGCCGGGCAACGCCACGGTGAGGAGAAAGACGATGGCGGTCGACGCAAGGAACGTCACACATGCTCCGAGTGAGCGCCTCACGACGTACCGGAACATCAGGTCACGACGCTGGCTCTACCAGCTCGAGGCGCCACACCCCTGTGGCATCAACGATGACGTTTTCGATGTCGTCGCTGTGCACCCCGACCTCGTCGATGAAGGTCACCGGGGCGATCGGAACTGCAGCCTCGATCAATCGCTGGGCCTCTCCCAGGAATTCCAGCGCCTCTTCCTCGCTTGACGCCTCACGGGCCTGGCGCAGGAGGTCGTCAACGGCCGGGTCCGACCAGCCGAGGTTGTTCACGTCAGACGTCGACTCGAACAGCGGCGACAGGAAGCTGTACCCGGAGGGATAGTCCCACGCCCAGCCCAACTCGAATGGGCCGACAGCGTTGCCGGGGGCAGTCTCCTCGAGGAACTGTCCGAACTCGAAGCTGCGCACCTCGATCTCGATCCCGAAGACCTCCGTCCAGGAGTTGAGGATCGGTTCGAGCGCCTCCATACCGTCGTCGGCGATGTCGTAGACCACGATGGAGTTGCCGGGCACCCCACCAGCCGCATCGAACAGTTCCTTCGCGCGCACCGGGTCGTACTCGCACGCGTCGCACACACCGGCCAGCGCTCCGGGTGCCAGCGTTGGCACGACTCCTGTCGCCGGCGACGCCGTTCCCTCATAGATTCGCTCGGCAATGGCCTCTCGATCGATTGCGAGTGAGAAGGCAAGCCGAATGTCGGGGTTGTCCCACGGAGCGACGTTGGCAGGAAAGCCGATGTAGCTGAGGACGCCGGTGCGGGTGCTGATGTACGTGTCGGGGAATGACTCACGGGCCGGGCCAACCGCGGGGGCGGCAGCAGGCGGGCGAGATCGAGTTGGCCAGCCTCCAGGTCGGTGACACCCGTCTGCATGTCGCTGTAGATGCGGAACTCGATCGTGTCGGCGCGACCCGGCTCACCCTGGTACGCCGCGTTGCGCACGAGGGTGATCCCCTCGTTGTGGCTCCACGGCTCGCTCATCATGTACCGCCCGTTCCCAACGGGCAGATCGAAGAACGCCGCTGCCTTGTCCTCTGTGTCGACCAGATCCTGGCGAACCGGGGCGAACACGGGGTAGGTGAGCACCTTGGGGAGCAGAGCGAACGGCTCCTCGGTGGAGACGGCAAGTGTGTGATCGTCCAGTGCCACGACGCCGCTGATGGGCTGATCGCCGATCGCACCGCTTGGCTCGGCGTTGTTCACGTCGGCCCAGCCTGCAATCGGCAGTCCCTGGTACGACGACGGCGCAGCCAGGTCGGGGTCGGCCACGCGGGCGAACGCGAACGCGAAGTCGGCGGCCACCACGGGGACCCCATCGGAGTACGCGGCCTCAGGGTTCAGCTCGAAGGTCCAGGTACGGCCATCCTCGCTCACCGACCATGCGGTGGCGACGCCGGGCACCACCTCCAAGTCGGGGCTCAGTGTCACCAACGTGTCGAACAGGAGCCGGGCGACATGCAGACCCTCGGTGTCGATGATGAGCGCCGGATCGATGGCCGTCGGTTCCGACAGCGACACCGTGAACTCGAACGGCTCAGCAGGTGCATCCGTGGTGGGCGACAGCTCCGCCGTGGTGGTCTCCGCAGCGGTCGGCGATGCGGAGGTGGAATCGCTCCCCCCCGACGTGTCGGAGTCGCTACATGCGACCCCAATGAGTGCGATCGCCAAGCACAGCGACGCTCGGAAGGCGGATGAACGGGTACGGAACCTCATAGATATCTCCCCATGTGAGGTGGTTGGTTCCGAGCAGAGTGGCTGACGCCCCTAAAGATCCGCTGAAAGCTCGGTTGCGCAAGTCGGGAGTGTAGACGTGGCGCCGACATACCAGTTACGAGTCGACACGGGCTGCAGAGATGCTGTCAGCAGGCCGCCGAACCGGCGCATCACCCTGAAAACGACGAACGGGGCGGCGACCGCAGCCACCGCCCCGTTCGCGCGAGTCAGGTCAGCCGAGGGCCGACTTCTCGAGGATGTGAATACCGCACGCCGAGCCGAGGCCGATGACGTGAGCGAGGCCTACCTTGGCGCCTTCGATCTGGCGATCGCCGGCCTCACCACGCAGGTGGTGGCAGACCTCCCAGATGTTGGCGATGCCAGTGGCGGCGATGGGGTGCCCCTTGCTCTCCAGGCCGCCCGACACGTTCACCGGGGTCTTACCGTCGCGCCAGGTGGCGCCGGAGTTGAAGAAGTCGACGGCGCCGCCCTCTTCGCACAGGCCCAAGTTGTCGTAGTGCACCAGTTCGGCGGTGGCGAAGCAGTCGTGCAACTCCACGAGGTCGAGATCTTCCGGGCCAACACCAGCCTGCTCGTAGGCCTTCTTGGCGGCGATCTTGGTGAGCGTGTTCACGTCGGGCAGCACCTGGCAGGCCTCCTGCCACGGGTCGCTGGTGAGGATGCTGGCGCTCACCTTGATGGCCCGACGCTGCTGCTCGAGCGACATCGTCTTGAGCTTCGACCCACTCACCACCACTGCGGCCGCTGCGCCGTCGCAGTTCGCGGAGCACATCGAGCGGGTGTTGGGGTAGGCGATCATGACGTCGTTCATGATCTCCTCCAACGTCATCCGCTTGGTGTACGCGGCGAGCGGGTTGAGCGTGCTGTGCGCGTGGTTCTTCTCGGCGATCTTGGCGAACAGTTCGAAGGTGGCGCCACCGTACTTGTGGCCGTACTCCATGCCCACCTGGGCAAAGGTGCCGGGCATCGCGTCGGTGCCGATACGACCGTCGGTGGAGGCCACGGCGCCGTACCGCCCGCCAGGGGTCCACTCCTTCTTGTCGCTCTTCGGCTTGCCCCCACCGCCGAGCAGGCCGGCGCCAGCAAGCTTCTCCACGCCCACGGCAAGGCCCATGTCGCACTCGCCGGCCTTGATCGCCATGATGGCGGTGCGCAGCGCGGTGGCGCCAGTGGCGCACGCGTTCGACACGTTGAACACAGGGATACCGGTCTGGCCGATCTGCTTCTGGATCTGCTGGCCGATGCTGCCCTGGCCCATCAGGCACCCGGCGGCGAGGATGCCCATGTCTTTCATGGTGACGCCGCCATCGGCAAGCGCAGCCATGGCGGCTTCGGAGGCAAGGTCGACCGTGTCTTTGTCGGGGTGCTTGCCGAACTTGGTCATCTTGATGCCAAGGATGTAGATGTCGTCAGCCATCAGGGTGTCTCCGTGTGTGTTGCGAGGTGGGTGCGAGGGTGGTGTGTTGAACGGACGGTGGATCAGGCGGGTTCGAAGCCGAAGCCGATGGCCTCGACGCCATTGTCGTCGGTGCCGAGCGAGTAGGTGGCGAGCTTTACCTTCATGCCCAGCTTGACGTGCTCGGGGCTGGGCTCGACATTGATGAGGTTGGCGCGCACACTGGTGCCGTTGCAGTCGACGATGGCGGCCACGAACGGCACCGGCACACCCGGCGCTGCGAAGGTGACAATGGTGAACGAACGCACCTCGCCCTCGGTGGCAATGTCGACGGTGCGGAACTCGGTGCCGAAGCAGCCGGCGCAGGCGTTGCGGCGATCGAAGTAGCGGGCACCGCAGGAGGTGCACTCGTTGGCCTGCAGGTGCGGCGTATCGCCCAGCACCAAGTAGTTGACCAGGGGGATCTGGGTGGTGGCACTCATGGTTCCCACGCTACGACGCCCCCATGCGCCGCAAAGAGTCGGAGCACCCCGCCCCCACCCCCACCCCAACCTGGGCGCTGGCACCGCACCCCACGCGGTCTCAGCGCCAACTTTGGGAACCCCCAACAAAAGTTGGCGGTGACACCGCACCTCACGCGGTCTCAACGCCAACTTTGGGGAGGGGGCTAGAGGTCGAGCGACTTGGCGATGATGGTCTTCATCACTTCGGTAGTGCCGCCGTAGATGGACGTGATGCGTGCATCGGCGTACGCGCGGGCGATGGGATACTCGGTCATGTACCCGTAGCCGCCGAACAGCTGCAGGCAGCGATCGACTGCAGTCTGCTGCAACTCGGTGCACCAATACTTGGCCTGCGCGGCCGCCGCAGCCGACAACGTGCCGGTGTTCAGTTGGGTGACGCACTGATCCACATAGGCCTGGGCGACGTCGATGCTCGTGGCAACTTCGGCCAGGACGAACTTGGTGTTCTGGAACGCGCTGATGGGCTGGCCGAACGCACGGCGCTCCTTCACGTACTCGATCGTCCACTTCAGCGCCGCACGAGCCGAGGCCACGCCGGTGACGGCGATCGACAGTCGCTCCTGAGCGAGATTGGCAGTGAGGTACGTGAAGGCCTTGCCCTCGTCGCCCAGGCGGTTGGTCACCGGCACGCGCACGTCTGTGAAGAACAGCTCGGCCGTGTCTTGGCTGTGCATGCCCACCTTCTCGAGGTTGCGGCCGCGCTCGAAACCCTCCATGCCGCGCTCGACGACCAGCAGCGACATGCCGGTGTGCCGTTGGGTGGGGTCGGTCTTCGCCGCGACGATGATGAGGTCGCTGTTGATGCCGTTGGTGATGAACGTCTTCGAGCCGTTCAGCACATACACGTCGCCGTCACGCACGGCAGTGGTGGCGATGCCGGCGAGGTCGCTGCCCGTGCCGGGTTCGGTCATCGCGATGGCGGTGATGAGCTCACCCGAGGCGATGCCCGGCAGCCAACGCGCCGCCTGCTCGGGGTTGCAGTACTCCACGAAGTAGGGCGTGGTGATGTCGTTGTGCAGGGTGATGCCCAGGCCCGCCCCGGCGATGGCAGCGTCGGCCAGCACTTCGGCGATGACCTGGTTGAAGCGGAAGTCGCGCACGCCGCCTCCACCCCACTGTTCGGGCACCGACATGCCGGTGAAGCCGTACTCGCCCGCCTTGGCGAAGATGCTCCGCGGGGCGATGCCGTCGCGCTCCCACTGAAGGTAGTCGGGTGCGAGCTCCTTAGCCACGAACGCTGCGAACGATTCGCGAAAGGCCTCGTGCTCGGGTTCGAAGTGGGCGCGGGAGACAGCACTGCTCATGACGGCAACGGTAGTGCGGGCACCCTTGTGCGCTCCGGTTCGCATCCGCCACACACGGCCGGGTCAGGATGAGGCGATGGCGGCACGACTTCCCGAGCCCACCAACGACCCCGATCGGGCCGAGCACGACCTGCGCGAGCACGGCATCTGCGCAGTCGCCGGCGCGCTGACCGCCGAGACGCTGGAGACAGCGAGGCGAGCCTTGTACGGCGCGGCCGACGACGATCGGGCACGAGGCCGAGAGCAGAAGTTCGCACTCGACTACGGCCACGACAACACCAACCAACGGGTGTGGAACGTACTCAGCCGAGCCCCGGTGTTCACCGACCTGGTGGAGCACCCGTTGGCCCTTCGCCTGCTGCGCTCGGTGCTCGGTTGGCCGATGCTGCTCGGCAACCTGTCGGCCAACATCACGGGTCCTGGCGGGGGCGAGATGCTGCTCCACGCCGATCAGATCTTCGTGCCCACCCCGTGGCCCGACCAGCCACAGGGCGCCAATGCCGCGTGGTGCATCGACGACTTCACGGCCGACAACGGCGCCACCCGCTTCGTGCCGGGCAGCCATCTCCTCAACCGGCCACCCAGGCCCGACGAGCAGGTGGTGACGGTGCCGATGGAAGCGCCCGCTGGGTCGCTGGTGGTGTTCGACAGCCGACTCTGGCACCACACCGGCAACAACCACACGGTCGACCAGCGGCGGGCCGGCATCTTCGGCTGGTACACGCGCCCGATCTATCGCACGCAGGAGAACTGGTTCCTATCGCTCGACCCGTCGGTGCGCCAGTTCGCCAGCGACGACATGCTCGTGCTCCTCGGCTACCGCACCGCTGGTCTCGGGTTGGTGAACGGCGCTTCCCCCGCCTGACCGCTGACGCAGTCAGCCCTTCTGGTGCTGCACGTACGACCCCTCGAGGCGACCTCGAAGGAACTCGCCGAAGTGCACAGGAGCGAACCGGGGCTCGACGCCGTCGGTAACGCACGACGCTAATGGTTCGATCACCGTGCTCACGTGCGGGTCGAAGAAGAACGGCACCGAGTAGCGCTCGCGGTTCGACCGGTTGTACACGCGATGCGGGGTGGACCGCAGCCGCCCGTTACTCCACTGGTGCAGCATGTCGCCGACGTTCATCACGAACGCGTCGTCGCGCGGCGGCACGTCGATCCAGCGGGTGCCATCGGGGCTGCGCACTTCCAACCCACCCACGTCGTCTTGGGCGAGCAGGGTGAGAAACCCGAAGTCGGCGTGCGGGGCCGAACCGTAGAGATCGTCGGGGGCATCGGCAGGCCGCGGCGGGTAGTGCAGGAGGCGCAGCCACGTGGTGGGAGGGTCGAAGTGGCGGGCGAGTGACCCGGTCGGCTCACCAAGCCCTCGTTCCACCAACGAGATGAGCCGCATGCCCAGACCAATCATCGCCTCGTGGTAGGCCTCCAACGCCTCACGAAAGCCGGGCAGCCAGTCGGGCCACTGGTTGGGGCCGGCGAGGTAATTCCCCGCTCGAACCTGCTCGCTGTGGGCGGCGTCGTCGCGCATCATCATGAACGACTCGCTCTGGTTCGGCTTGGTGACGTTGGCGAGGGTGGAGTGCCGCGTCGTCGACGTGTCGATGGCGATGAACCCGCGGTGGATCGAGTTGAGCGCGATCGACTCCTTCAACGCGCGCGGCGACGCGTGGAACTGCTTCGACGCCTCGAAGACGGCCTCCCGCAACGCGATGTCGACGCCGTGGCCCACCAGATATGCGAACCCGACGTCGGCGTAGGCGGCGATGAGCCGCTCCGCTGCGTCGTCGCGGGCGAGGTCTACCTCCGGGATCGACAACGGCATCATGCATGTACCTCCACGACGAGCGTAGTAGGGGCTATGCGCGGCGAACCGTGTCGCCGACGATCGCTCGCACCGCACGGTCGGCGGCCGCGGGTCCACCAAGTTGTCGCAACAACAGCAGGCCGTCGATGGTGGCGATCGCCGCTGCGGCCTCTCGCTGGCGATGTGCCGACGAACCGGTGATGAGCGTTGCCGCCCACTCCACCCACGCCTGGACAAGGCCGGGCACGAGCGAACGGTACGGCTCCACCCCCGCGGCCGCCAGCCCCCCTGCTTCGAAGAACAAGGCGAACAGCGGGTCGACGCCCGGCTGCGCCAGCACGGGCCACGCCCGGCGAACCAGGTCTCGATGGTCGTCGATGGGTGCAACGAAAACGGGGGCCAGGGCCTCCTGCAGTTGCGCGCCCACGGCCGCCAGCACAGCGGCCACCAGATCGTCCTTCGTGGGGAAGTAGTAGACGATCACGCGGTCGCTGATGCCCAGCCGCTTGGCGAGACGGCCGAAGGTGAGTCGGCTCAATCCCTCGTCGAGCACTGCGGCGAGGGCGCCCTCGAGCATCTCCTCGTTCGTGTGGCGATAACCCATTGGCGCTTGATTGTAGTGACCACTGCGACTACGGTGTGTTTGTAGCAGTCACTACAAACATTGAGGAGCACCGATGGACGGAATGGAGCACGACGAACTGCGCACCGTGGAGTCGTTCCTGCGCGCCTTCGAGGCAATGGACTTCGATGCCGCGCTCACCTTTCTCGACACCGACGTCGAGTACACCAACGTCCCCATCGGCACGGTTCGAGGGCACGCCGGGGTGCGGCAGGTACTCGAGCCCTTCTTCGCACCGATCCACGAGAACGAGTTCCTCATCCTCCGCCAGGCGGCCACAGGCGGGGTGGTGTTCATGGAGCGGCTCGATCGACACCGGCTGGATCACGGCTGGCGCGAACTTCCGGTGAACAGCGTCTTCGAGGTGCACGACGGACTGATCACCGTGTGGCGCGACTACTTCGACCTCGGCACTGCGGCCGCGATCCACACGGCGTGATCTCATGAACATCACCGCCAACGACGCGTCCGAACTGTTCCGCCAGCCGCCCGCCCGATACCTCGACGTGGGTACCGGCGAGGTGGCCTACCGCAGCGTGGGCACCGGACCCGATGTGCTGTTCGTGCACGGGTGGCCGGTGAGCGGAGCGACGTTCCGCTGCCTGCTCCCCCACCTCGCGCCTCACGTCACCTGCCACGTCATCGACCTTCCCGGCGCCGGGTCAAGCCGATACACGGCCGACACGCCCTTGAGCGTCGCCAACCACATCCATAGCGTGCGGCGCACCATCGACCTGCTCGGCCTCGAGAGCGTCGCGGTGGTGGGCCACGACAGCGGCGGCCTCATCGCCCGGCACGCCGTAGCCGGCGACGCACGGGTGCGTGCACTGGGGCTGATCGACACCGAGCAGTCGACGGGCACGAGTTGGAAGTTCCGCTCGTTCCTCGCCGGTCGCCACCTGCCTGGCTTCGGCGCGGCGCTCGGCTTCCTCGCAGGCAAGCCGCGACTGCGGCGCGCCCGACTCGTGCTCGGCGACGCGTTTGCCGACGCATCGTTGCTCGACGGCGAGTTCGACGAGTTCTTCCTGCGGCCGCTGCACACGTCACGCTCCGCTCGGGCCGCGGCCATGCGCGTCTTCAAGAGCTTCGACTATCAGCTTGTCCGCGACCTGAAGGCCGTGCATGGCCGAATCGACGTGCCCGTGCAGTTGGTGTGGGGCGAGCACGACAAGTTCTTCCCTGTGAAGTGGGCCAGGGAGATGGTGGCCGACTTCGCCCACGGTTCGCTGGCCGTCATTCCGGGCGCAGGCCTGTTCGCCCACGAGGAGCGCCCCGCCGAGGTGGCGGCTGCCTTGCTGCCCGCACTCACTGGGGGCCCTACGCTCCCGGTCGATGACTGACGAACCGATCGTCCTGGCGGGGCAGTACGGCTCGCCGTACACCCTGAAGATGCGCGGCGTGTTGCGCTACCGCCGCATCCCCTTCCGGTGGGTGCTGCGCGACTCGCCGTGGGACGACCTGCCCCCGCCGCCGGTCGCCCTCATCCCGGTGATCGCCTACCCGGATGGCAACGGCGGATACGGCGACGTCACCGTCGACTCGTCGCCGCAGATCATGCGCTTGGAGACGGAGTTCGCGGGCCGCAGCCTGCTGCCCTCCGACCCGGCGTTGGCGCTGATCGACATGCTCATCGAGGACTACGGCGACGAGTGGCTCACCAAAGCCATGTACCACTATCGGTGGGCCTACCAACCCGACATCGAGAAGGCCGGCAAGCTGCTGCCGCTGTCGAGCAATCTGCACCTCTCACCTGAACGCGCCGACCAGGCGTACCGCTTCATCACCAAGCGCCAGATCTCTCGCCGGGCGATGGTGGGTTCCACCGACGAGACCGCAGGTGCACTCGAGAGCAGTTACCGGCGCGTGCTCACCATCATGCAGGCCCACTTGGAGCAGCAGCAGTTCTTGCTGGGCGAGCGGCCGGGGCGGGGCGACTTCGGGTTGTTCGGCCAACTCACCCAACTGGTGCGCTGGGACCCCACCCCGATGCAGGTGGCCATCGACATCGCACCCAAGGTGGTCAACTGGGTCGAGCGCATGGACGACCTGGCGTGGCTACCTGTGGAGGGCGACGACGGCTGGGGTGCACTCGAAACGCTGCCCGCCTCCATCCACACCCTGCTGTGC
>DMQJ01000505.1:0-226 GCA_003455715.1 Acidimicrobiaceae bacterium
GCGCATCGAGATGTTCGGCGACACGGTTGATCGCATCACCACGGTTGACCCACTCACCGGTGAGACCCTGCACGAGCACAGCGAGATTCTTGTGTTCCCCGCCACCCACTATGTGGCGGGCGACGAGCGCATGCGACGCGCCGTGCTGGGCATTGAGGCTGAGTTGCAGGAGCGCCTCGCATGGTTCGAGGCCAACGGCAAACTGCTGGAGGCCCAGCGGCTGCGC
>DMQJ01000505.1:412-3181 GCA_003455715.1 Acidimicrobiaceae bacterium
GGCCCAGCGGCTGCGCATGCGCACCCAGTACGACCTGGAGATGATCCAAGAGGTCGGCTACTGCAACGGCATTGAGAACTACAGCATGCATATCGACGGCCGCACCTTCGGCGAGCCGCCGTTCACCTTGCTCGACTACTTCCCCCGCGACTTCCTGCTCGTCGTCGACGAGAGCCACGTGGCGGTGCCGCAGCTTCACGGCCAGTACCTCGGCGACCTGCGCCGCAAGGACGAACTGGTCGAGCACGGGTTCCGCCTCCCCAGCGCCCGCGACAACCGCCCGCTCCGTTTCGAGGAGGTGCTCGAGCGCATCAACCAGTGCGTGTTCCTGTCGGCAACCCCGGCGGCGTACGAGTTGCAGCACAGCACCCAGGTGGTCGAACAGATCGTACGGCCCACCGGCTTGGTCGACCCGGAGGTCATCGTCAAGCCCACCAAGGGCCAGATCGACGACCTCATCGAGATGATCAACGATCGCATCACCAAGGGCGACCGAGTGTTGGTCACCACGCTCACCAAGAAGATGGCCGAAGACCTCACCGAGTACCTGCTCGAGCAAGGCCTGCGGGTTCGATACCTGCACAGCAACATCGACACCATCCAGCGCATCGAGATCCTGCGTGCGCTCCGCCTCGGCGAGTTCGACGTGCTCGTGGGCATCAACCTGCTACGGGAGGGGCTCGACCTCCCTGAGGTCTCGCTGGTGAGCATCCTCGACGCCGACAAGGAAGGCTTCCTTCGCAGCGAGACGTCGCTCATCCAGATGATCGGTCGCGCAGCCCGCAACGTCGACGGACAGGTGGTGATGTACGCCGACAAGATCACGCCCAGCATGGAGAAAGCCATCGCCACCACCGGCGAACGACGTCAGCGGCAGCTCGCCTACAACGCCGAGCACGGCATCAACCCGCAGACGATTCGTAAGGCCGTGGGCGACATCCTGTCGCTGCTGCGGCCCGACGACACCGCTCCCGTGCCGGGCAAGGGCCAGCGCCGCAACCGCGAGCGCGACAAGGTGCAGCGCGAGCTGAAGACCCTGCCGCAGCAAGAGCTGGCTCGCCTCATCCAGACCTTGGAAGAGGAGATGCACGAGGCGGCAGCGGAGCTGAAGTTCGAGTACGCCGCCCGCCTGCGCGACGAAGTCAACGAGTTGCGTCGCGAGCTACGCGACGCTGGCTGACGCGCAGACTCAGAACAGGCTCACCAGCGGAGCGCTCAGCACCGCATGCATCGACTCCGCCGGCTGGGGGAGGGCAAACAGGTAGCCCTGGCCCAACCTGCAGCCCATGCGTACCAGCATGTCGCATTGCCGCTGGGTCTCAATGCCTTCGGCGATCACCGACAGGCCCGCTTCGGCGGTCATCGCAATCATCGCCTTCACCACCACAGGCTCGCGGTCGCCGTTCACCACTTGGCTGGTGAACTTGCGGTCGAGTTTCACGCCGCTGATGGGCAGCGACGTCAGGGTCTCGAGCGAAGCAAAGCCGGTGCCGAAGTCGTCGAGCATCAATTCCACCCCGAGCGACGCTACTGCCGCCAGGTCGGCTCGAACCTCGACCGGCAGGTCGAACGTCTGACGCTCACTGAGTTCGATCGACAGCGCAGATGGTGGGAGACGATGGCGTGCAAGGCGATCGGTCACGCTGGTGAGCAGACTGCTACCGGTCGTGTCGAACTCGACGTTCACGGCGAGACGCAGGTTGGGCACCACGGCTCGGAACTGGGCGAGGTGCGCCAGGCCGTCGTCGAGGATGCGGTCGAACAGGGCGCCCAACAGACCGGCTTCCTGGAGTGGTCGCAAGAACCGCTCGGGCTCGCGCACCCCTTCGGGTGACACCCATCGAGCCAACGCTTCGACGGCGACGACGTCCCCGGTGCGGAGGTCGACCACGGGCTGGAAGTAGGCGACGATTTCGCCGCGTTCGATCGCGCCGAGCAGGGCGGCAGCTTCGTTGGCGTCGACTCGTGCGACGCCCTTGGCCACCGAGTTGCGTTCCAGCTCAGCTGTGGCCACCACGAGGGCCTCCTCGAACCCGTGCGCGGGTTCGCGCAACCCCACGCCGACGGCAGCCGACACCTGCGCCCCCGACAGGGTCGCTCGCAGGGCTCGCTCGAGCTCGCCCACCTCGTGATGGTTGATGCCAACCATGAGGATGCCGAGTCGGTCTCCGGTGACCCGCGCCGCGAAGTGGCGACCGTTCAGCAGATCGCGAACAAGCCCACCGGCGAGGCGGAGTTGTTCGTCACCCGCCGAGTGGCCGTCGCGCTCGTTGAACGACTTCAACTCGTCGAGTTCCACCAGGATGACCGCAGCCTCCTCGCCGAACTCGGCGCAGAAGCGCTCGTCGCGGCGGAGTCGGTGCTCCCACCCGCGGCGGGTCGCCAGCCCGGTGAGTGGGTCGGTGTGGCCGAAGGGAGCATCGGTGGCGCGGTGAATGGCCGCGAGCGCCAGTTCGGCCGCAGCGAGCGAGCCGAGCATGTCGGCCGCTAGTTCGGCGTGTCGACGCAACTCAGCCATCTCGGTGGCCAGCGAGTGATCACCGAATCCGATGATGAAGCCGAACCCACGATCGTCGGGAAGCCGCACCTCGAACTCGACACGTTGCGCGGCCTCACTGCCCACCGACCGGTGTACCCGCTGCGGTGCTCGCAGCACGCCCCGCTCGTCGGACGCAGCAACGGCGTGTGCGTCGTCGCCGTCGCCCCGCACGAGCACCCAAGACGGCAGACCCGATGTCGCGGACAGATGTCGAAGAACCCGATGAGCGA
>DMQJ01000120.1:0-949 GCA_003455715.1 Acidimicrobiaceae bacterium
AGCCGTTCGGCGCAGGCGGCCGACGATCTGCTGGAGTTGGCCGTGCGGCTCATCACGGCCGGGTGCGTCACCCATGCGGTGCGCGCGCTGGTGGATGCCGCTCGGCTCGGTGCGGCGCGCCGGGCGCAGGAGATTGTCTCGGAACTCACCGTGGCGCTCGACGGCGACCTGATGCCGCGGTGCGTGCAGTTCATCGACGCACTGAACACCGGCGACGAAGCCGTGCTCGACCAACTGGTGGGTGAGTTCGAGCAGATCGGCTACGGAGGGTTTGCCGGTGCGGCGGCGATGGCGCTGCGCGAGGTGCACGCTCGGAAGGGCCGCACCCGCGATGCGCGCAGCGTGGCCCGCCGACTGGAGCAACTGCCCGTGGAAACCGCGGCCGTGCCCGGCTTGATGCTCACCGATGCCCCGACGGTGGTGCCGCTCACCCGTCGCGAACGTGAGATCGCTCACCTGGTGAGCCTTGGTCGCAGCAGCAAGGAGGTGGCGGAAGCGTGCTTCGTGTCGGTGCGCACTGTCGACAACCACCTTGCCCGCATCTACGACAAGCTGGGCGTGCGCAGCCGCGGCGAGTTGGCCGAGGCGATTCGGCCCCTCCTCATCGGCGAACTGGCATGAGCGGCGCCGACGGCACGGTGTTGGCGGCCATTGGCGGCACCCCAGCGGTGGAGGCCGTGGTCGAGCGCTTCTACCAACGGCTCGTCGCCGACCCGGCGGTGCAGCACCACTTCCACCCCGACCGGTTGGAGTCGTTGAAGGCCGGCCAGGTGCGTTGGTTCACCGCGGTGCTCTCCGGGCACGAACCGCCCGCCGACCTGGCCCATGCGCACGCCCATCTCGAGATCACCGACGAGCAGGTGGCCGCAGTGGTGGGCCATCTCGACGAGGTGTTGGCGGAAGTGGGCGTCGGCCGCCGGGTGCGGCGGGGCATCGACGGCGGTGTTGG
>DMQJ01000120.1:1235-3743 GCA_003455715.1 Acidimicrobiaceae bacterium
CTCGGCTACCAGATCCCCAACTTCACCTACCCCGGCGTCGGCCCGGCCGAACTGTTCGATGCCATTGCGGCGCAGGCCCGCGAGGCCGACACCAGCGGCTTCGACACCGTGTTGGTGATGGACCACTTCTACCAGTTGCCCATGTTGGGGGCGCCCAGCGAGTTCATGCTGGAGTGCTACGCGCTGCTTGCCGCGCTCGCCCGCGAAACCCGCACCGTGCGCCTCAGCGCATTGGTGACGGGCAACACGTATCGCAACCCGGCGGTGCTGGCCAAGACCGTCACCACGCTCGACATCGTGTCGGGCGGGCGCGCGCAGTTGGGCATCGGAGCCGGGTGGTTCCAGCTCGAGCACGACGCGTTCGGTCTGGAGTTCGGCACGTTCACCGACCGTTTCGAGCGTCTGGAAGAGGCGCTGCAGATCATCCTTCCGATGCTGCGTGGATCCACCGCATCGCTCGATGGCAAGTGGTACCGGGCGGTCGACGCAATGAACTCGCCGGCGCCCGTGGGTCATATCCCGGTGATGATCGGCGGCGGCGGCGAACGCAAGACCCTGCGCATGGTGGCTCAGTACGCCGACGAGTCGAACGTCATCTGTGCCCGGGGCGACCTGCAGCGCAAGCTCGATGCGTTGGCCGAGCACTGCGACCGGCTCGGGCGCGAGCGGTCGACCATCACGGTCAGTTGGCAGCGCAGCGCGGTGATTGCGCCCACGATGGAGGAAGCGCAGGCCGACCTGGCCGCCTACTTCGCCACCAAGGGAGTCGACCTTGCGTCGCTGCCCGAGGCCCACCGGGCGGGCCTCACCGAGCGCTTCGTGGTGGGCGACCCCGACACGGTGGGAGAGGTGTTCGCCGCCGATCTGGCCGCGTTCGGCATCGACGGTTTCACCGTGAACATGCCGGCCAACGGGCACGTGCCGGGCAGAGTGGCGCTGCTCGGGCACACACTCGCACCGCTCGTGCGCTGACCGAGGGGTAACGTGGGGTGTCTACGCGCATGAGGGGGCTCGTCGCATCGTGAATCTGGCGAACATCATCGATTCGCACCCGGCCGACCGGGTGGCCATCATCAGCCGTGGTCGGCCCACCACCTACGGGGCGTTGCGCGATCAGGTGGCCCACGTGCGGGGTGGTCTCGCTGCGCTGGGCGTGGGTCGTGGCGACCGGGTGGTGCTGCTGTGCAGCAATGGGCGCTACTTCGTCGACGTCTACCTGGCCACGCTGGGTCTCGGCGCGGTGGCGGTGCCGCTCAATCCGGCGAGTCCGGCGCCCGAGATCGACCGCGAGGTTCGCACGGTGGAAGCCAAGGTGGTGGTGGTCGAGCCATCGGCCGCCCACGCCTTCTCCCAGGTGGATTGCCACTCCATTCCGTCGCTGGTGGCCGTGGTGGCCACCGAGGCCGGCAAGGTCGAGTGCGCCACGCTGGCGTTCGACGATCTGCTCGCCGCCGAGCAAGTGCCGTCGGTGGAGGTCGAGGCCGACGATCTGGCGGCGCTGATCTTCACCAGCGGCACGGCAGGGTCGCCGCGGGCAGCGATGCTCACCCACGGCAACCTGTTGTCCAACATCGAGCAGGGCCGGTCGGCCACCGAAGGCATCGGTGAGGGCGACGTGGTGTACGGCGTGCTGCCGATGTTCCACATCTTCGGCCTCAACGTGGTGCTCGGGTTGTCGTTGCAGCGCGGCGCCACGGTGGTGCTGGTGCAGCGGTTCGACCCGTCGACGGCGCTCGACACCATCCGCGAGCGTGGGGTCACGGTCATTCCCGGGGCGCCGCCGCTGTGGCTGGCGTTCAGCCACTTCGATGAGGCCCCAGCCGACAGCTTTGCCACCGTTCGCCTGGCGCTCACCGGTGCCGCCAAGATGCCCGAGGAGGCGATGCGTCGCTTGCGCGACCGTTTCGGGCTGGAACTCTTGGAGGGCTACGGCCTCACGGAGGCGTCGCCGGTGGTCACGTCGTCGGCTGGCCTCCCGCAGAAGGTGGGCTCGGTGGGCAAGGTGCTCGACGGGGTGCAGGTGCGCCTGGTGGATGAGCACGGCGACGACGCGCTGCAGGGCGACGCAGGTGAGGTGTGGGTGAAAGGCCCCAACGTGTTCAAGGGCTATCTCAACGAGCCGGAGGCCACGGCCAAGGTGCTCACCGCCGACGGCTGGCTCCGCACGGGCGACATCGCCATCACCGACGACGACGGCTACCTCTACCTCATCGATCGTGCGAAGGACCTCATCATCGTCAGCGGGTTCAACGTGTACCCCGCCGAGGTGGAGGAAGTGCTGATGGAGCACCCCGATGTCGCCGAAGTGGGCGTGCTCGGCGTGCCGCACCCGCACCACGGTGAAGCGGTGAAGGCCTATGTGGTGTTGCGGCCGGGGGCCACGGCACACGAAGACACGCTGGTGTCGTGGTGCCAAGACCATCTGGCCCGCTACAAGTGCCCGAGCAAGATCCTCTTCGTCGACGAGTTGCCGCGCAACGTCAGCGGCAAGTTGCTCCGACGCTCGCT
>DMQJ01000243.1 GCA_003455715.1 Acidimicrobiaceae bacterium
GGTCGCGGCCTGTCACCTTTTACGTAAAACGGGGCTGGGGGGGAGTTACTTGTTGGGTTGGGGGAGGACGCGGAGGTAGGGCTTCACGGTGGTCCAGCCCTGGGGGAACAGCTGCTTGGCTTCGTCGTCGGTGACGGCGGCGCCGATGATGACGTCGTCGCCGTCGGTCCACTGGGCGGGGGTGGCCACCTTGTAACCGGCGGTGAGCTGCAGGCTGTCGATGACGCGCAGGATCTCGTCGAAGTTGCGACCGGTGCTGGCCGGGTAGGTGATGGTGAGCTTCACCTTCTTGTCGGGCCCGATCACGAACACCGAACGCACGGTGAGCGTGTCGTTGGCGTTGGGGTGGATCATGTCGTAGAGGTCGGCCACCTTGCGCTCGGGATCGCCGATCATGGGGAAGTTCACCGGCGTGCCCTGGGTCTCGCCGATGTCGCCCTCCCAGCGCAGATGGCTCTCGACGTCGTCGACGCTGAGGCCGATGACCTTGACGTTGCGCTTGTCGAACTCGGGCTTGATCTTGGCGACGTAGCCCAGCTCGGTGGTGCACACCGGGGTGAAGTCCTTCGGGTGGCTGAACAGCACACCCCACGAGTCGCCGAGCCACTCGTGGAAGCTGATTTCGCCCTGCGTGGTGGGGGCGGTGAAGTCGGGGGCGGTGTCGCCGAGGCGGATTGCCATGGGGGAACTCCTCTGTTGCGAGTCGGTCGGTTGGTAGTGGGTGCAACCCTAACCGAATCCCGACTATTCCGGTCGGGAAATACTCGATTGACAGGTGACCAATAGGTCACATATCCTGCGCAACCGTGCACGACGATCTCGACGCCGTCTTCCGGGCCCTGGCCGACCCGACACGTCGCGCCGTGCTCGATGCGCTCTTCGAACGCGACGGCCAAACCGTCACCGCCCTGTGCGAGCGGTTCCCGGCAATGACCCGCTTCGGAGTGATGAAACACCTCGACGTGCTCGAACAGGCCAACCTGGTCACTACCCGACGCGAGGGGCGCACCAAGTTGCACTTCCTCAACCCCGTCCCCATCCAGCAGTTGGCCGACCGCTGGATCGGTAAGTACGCCCAACCGTTCACCCGCGCCCTGGTCGACCTGAAGGCCGACCTCGAGTCACCCACACCCGAAAGGAACCACGCCTGATGGCCGTCACCCGTCACCAGTACCGCATCTATGTGAAGGCCACACCCGAGCGCGTGTGGCAGGGCATCACCGACCCGGCCTTCACCACCCGCTACTTCCACGAAACCGCCATCCAGTCCACGTTCGAACCGGGCGCACCGGTGCGCTACGTGATGGACGGCGACCGTGGTGATGCGGTGGAAGGCGTCATCGAAGTGGCCGAGCCACCGCACCGCCTGGTGATGACCTGGCGCTTCCTCTACGACGCGGCAATGGCCGAGGAGCCGCCGGGTCGGGTGGAGTGGGTGCTCACCGAGGCTGGCGACGGCCTCACCCGAGTGGATGTGAGCCATGGCGACCTGGCCCGCAGCCCCATCACCTGGGCGCACGTGAAGGACGGCTGGGTGTGGATCCTGCACAACCTGAAGTCGTTGCTCGAGACCGGCGAACCGATGCCCGACGAGACGGTCAATATCCCCGATATCGACGACGGGGCCGAGGCGGAGGCGAAGTGGCACCGCACCCTGGGTATCACCGCCAACAACAGCATCTGGGAGCTGTTCGGCAAGGACGATCGCACCGCCGACGACAATGAGGAGATGCTGCGGCGGGCCTACGCGGCCGCCTACCACTGGCAGCGCGCCGCCGGCCGCGAACCCATCAACGAGGCCCGCGCTCGCTACATGCTGTCGAAGGCGCACCTGCTTGCCGGCGTGCCCGACCGAGCCCTGCACTACGCCGATGCGTGCATGGAGGCCACCGTGGCAGCAGGCGACGGCGCCGCCGACTTCGACCACGCGTACGCCCACGAGGTGCGGGCCCGCGCGCTGCTGGCACTCGGTCGCACCGACGAAGGCATGGCGGCGTGGGCCGCGGCCAAGTCGGTGACCATCGCCGACCCCGACGACAAGGCGATCGTCGACGGCGACTTCGCCGACGCCCCCTGAGTTCTTTCCGTGCTATCGGAGGGGCAGGATCCACTCGCTGGAGTTTGCGAACCCGAGTCGCTCGTAGATCGGTCGCCCCTGTTCGCTGGCGTGGAGCACGAAGTGGGTGAACCCTCGGTCGCTTGCCCACTCGATCGCCGTCTCGGTCAGCCGACGAGCGAGACCGTGTCCGCGATGCGCCGGGTCGGTATGCACGGAGTGGAAGTACGGCCGCTCGCCGCTCGGGTAGCGCGGGTGCGGGAGCCACGCCTGCACGCTGACCATCGCGCTGGCGACGGCGACCCCGGCGTGCTCGACGAGCCAGCCGACGTGGTCGTGGCCCCAGCCCGCGGCGAACAACGCCGCAGATGCATCGCCGATTCGGGTCGCCTCGGAAGGGTCGAAGACCGTGCCGGCGAAGGTGGCCATGTCCTCGAACATCCGCACCCGGCCCCGTACGAGTACCGGGATGTCGTGCTCGGTCGCTGCCCGCAGTCTGTAGCCGCTCATCTACCCAGTCTGTCGTGTCCGTCAGGCTGCGCCAGCCAGGCCGTCAACAACGTGGACGGCCCGGTCGGCGAACGCCTCGATCCAGGCGCGGTCGTGGGTGGCGACAACGACCGTGGCCGACTCGCCGCGCCTCGTCAGTAGCGCCCCAAGGCGGTTGCGATGGTGGTCGTCGAGGTGGGCGTCGGGTTCGTCGAGTACCAACAGGTTGGCTTCACCCGCCAAGGCCGCGGCCACGGCAACCCGCCGACGTTGCCCACCCGACAGACGGCCGCATCGCTCGCCCGCCAGGTCGAGAAGATCGAGGTCGGCCAGCGCACGATGGACGAAGGCGCGCCTGCGCCGCGGGTCGTGGTGGAGTTCCCGCATCACGGCCACCAGGTCGACGTGGTCGAACACGGTGAGGCGCCGAGGCACGCTGTCGTCCTGTGGCACATAGCCGAGGCTGCGGCGTACTGCCACCAACGCAGCACCTGCCGGTTCGACCCCCGCCACGGTGTAGGTGCCCTCGGTCGGCGCCATCACCGTTGCCAGCAGTCGCAGCAGGGTGGACTTGCCGGATCCGTTCGGACCGACCACGGCGGTGACGCCCGGACCAATGGTGAGGTCGTCCACCTGCAGGGTGAAGCGAGGTCCGAGCCGATGGCGCACATGAGCGACGTGAAGGACGGGCGCGTTCACTCGGCCACCCATCGGTCGAGCCGCCGCCGCTGCCCCACCAGCGCGCCAACGGCCACGACGGCGCACGCGGCAGCGCCCAATTGCCCGGCGAGTCGAAACGGTGCCACCGCATCGGCGGCCACCTGGGCGACGACGATCACCATCACCAGCCATGCCCCGGCAACTCCGGCGGCGGCCCGGCGAACATCGACGCGTGTGGCGAGTGCCAGCGTGGCAGTCGTGGTGGCGAGCGCAGGCAGTAGCCACGCCAGCCGCAACCACCCGCGTGTGGGCGCAGCCAACACGGTGAGCAGGCTCAGGCCGCACGCCGCGACCAGCACGGTGATGGTGCGCACCAGCAGCAACCGCACTCCGCTCAATGGCGCTGCCACGGCGACCTCGTGAGCACGGTCGGCCTGCGGTCCGTACGCCAGAGCGACGCCAACGACTGGCACCACTGGGGCGAGTGCGAGGAACACCGCCAACTGGTCGCCCGGCTGCCATTGTTGCGCGCCTGCCGAAGCGGCGAACAGCAGCACCACGCCGACGGCAGCGAACCACGCCCACCGCAGCACCGGCGTGGCTGCCACGAGGCGGGCGGTGGGC
>DMQJ01000352.1:0-3562 GCA_003455715.1 Acidimicrobiaceae bacterium
GTGCCGGTGCTCGGCGCCTGACGCCTCGCCCATGGCCGCCGATCCGTTCGCCCTTCTCGGTGTCGATGCCGACGCCGACGAGGCGACGCTGGCGGCGGCGCGTCGCCGGCGAGCGTGGGAGGTGCACCCCGACCGTGGCGGCAGTGTTGCTGCGATGCAGGAGGGGCTCTTCCGATCTGACGCAGCCCTGCGGCACCTCCAGGCTCCAGCTCCCGAGCAGGCACCTGTCGCCGACGCGCCACCACCTCGTGCCGCTCGGCCAACGAGGCGGCGCCAGCAACCCGCATGGAGGGTCGTGCGCGACGAATCGTCGTTCACCATCGATGCCCTGCCGGTGGATGCATTCGAGGCACTCGTGGTGGTCACCTCATGGCTCGGTGAGTTGTTGGTCGACGACCCGCCCTACGTGCTGGAAGCGTTTCTGATGGAGCCCGAGCCGTGCTGGTGCCGCCTCGACCTGGTGCCCGACGCCGGTGGTAGCACGGTGAGCATCACGGTGGCGGGGGTGGAAGGCCCCGCGCCCGACATCGACGACGTGCGCGACGTGTGGGTGGCCGCGCTCAACCGTCTGTAGGAGCGGCCGCCTTGCTGAGCCGGTCGCGGATGGCGTGGCCGAGCCCCGCGGCGGGCGGCATGACGGCAATCACTGTCGAGGTGCCTGCACGGTCGGCAGCGCGGAGGAGCGCGTACAGGTCGCGGGCGTAGGTCACCAGATCAGCGGTGCCGTCGATGAGCACGGCGTCGGCGTGCTGAGCGAGCAGTTCCTGGGCGACGATCGGAGTGTCGGCGAGTACGACTCGTGCCCGGGGGGCATAGTGCGAAGCCAACATTCCTGCGGCGCGGCTGGGCCCGGAGGCCGCTGCCAGGGCGCCCTGCAGCAGCGCCTCCACCTGCTCGGTTGGCACGCCACCGGGGCGCAGCACCTGAGCGGGCGACGTGGTGCAGTCGACGATGGTGCTCTCGACGCCCACTGGGCATGGGCCGCCATCGAGGATGTAGTCGACGTCGTCGCCGAGGTCGGCGGCTACGTGCTCGGCAGTGGTGGGACTGACCCTGCCGAAGCGATTGGCCGAAGGTGCCGCAAGTCCGCCGCCGAAGCGGGTGAGAAGTTCGGTCGCGAGCGGGTGCGCCGGCACCCGGATGCCCACGGTGGGCCGGCCACCGGTGACCACGTCGAGCACGTGCGGTGCTCGGGGTACGAGCACGGTGAGAGGGCCGGGCCAGCACGCATCCGCCAGCACTGCCGCCGATGGTGGTACCTCCGAGGCCCACGCTGCGAGTTGCTCGGCTTTGGCGAGGTGCACGATCAGCGGGTGGTCGGCGGGGCGGCCCTTCGCGGCGAAGATCTTGTTCACGGCCTCGGGGTCGAGCGCGTCGGCGGCGAGGCCGTAGACCGTCTCGGTGGGGATGGCCACCAGCCCACCGTCGGCGAGCACCTCCAGCGCCCGCTCGATCGACGTGCCGAGGCGTGGGTGTTGTGTCATGCGGGGACGGCGTCGAGGAACTCGAGTGCCGCGTCGATGAACTCGAACGCCTCCGGGGTGGCGAAGTGGTCGACGTTGCGCAGCACCTTAAGGGTGGCGTTGGGGAGAGCGGCCACGAGGGGGTCGCCCGGACCGGCGAAGTCCTTGTCGCCGATGACGACGAGTGTGGGGCACGTGACCGCAGCGAAGTCGGCGGGGGAGGGTGCATCGCGACCAGATCGGCGCATGATTGCGGCGAGCGCGACCGGATCGTTGCCAGGCTGGTTGGCGTATTGAGCGAACAGGAGGGCGTGCGTGTCGTCGTCGGCTGCATCACCATCGAGCGCGGCCACGATGCGCCGCGCGCTGTCGGGGTCGGGTTCGAGGATGTTGCGCCCCACGCCGGCGAGCACGAGTCGCTGGAAGCGGTGAGGGTGCCGCATTGCCAAACGCAGCAGGGTGATGGCACCGAGTGAGAAGCCCACTGCATCGACAGGTTCGTCGGGCAGCACTTCCAGCACACGGGCACCGAGATCGGCGTACGCGTCGGGATCGTGGGGCTTGGGGGCGGTGCCATGACCCAGGAGGTCGACGCCGATCACCGCACGTCCGGCGTCGGCGAGTAGTTCGGTGAAACCGCTGCGCTGCCAAGTGGCTGCGAACGATCCACCCCAGCCATGTACGAGAACCACGGGAGCCGTCATGGCGTCACGGTAGCCTTGGGCGGCTGTTTCACCGGAACCAGCCAGCAAAGGCAATCAACGATGCGTTTCCTCGGTAGCCCGCCGCCGTACGACCTCACCTACAGCGACGTGTTCATGGTGCCGTCGCTGTCGGACGTGCCGTCTCGGTTCGACGTCGACCTCACCACGCCCGACCATGTTGGCACCACTATCCCGGTGGTGGTGGCCAACATGACTGCTGTCGCCGGTCGTCGGATGGCCGAGACTGTGGCCCGCCGCGGTGGGCTCACGGTGTTGCCGCAAGACATTCCTCTCGACGTGGTGGAGACCGTTGTCGACTACGTGAAGACGCGGCACCTCGTGTACGACACGCCCATCACGCTCAGTGCGCACCACACGGTGGGTGATGCGCTTGGGCTCATCCACAAGCGGGCACACGGTGCCGTCATCATCGTCGACCAGCACGGACGCCCCGAAGGGATCTTCACCGAGCACGACGCTGCCGGCTTCGACCGGTTCACCCAACTCCGCAACGTGATGAGCCGCGAGTTGGTGGTGATGGAAGACGGTCAGACGCCCGAGGTCATCTACGAGCGGCTCAGCGATGCCAGGCTCAGCGTTGCGCCGGTGGTCGACGAGCACGGCCGCCTGCTCGGTTGCGCGACCCGTAAGGGTGCGCTGCGCAGCACGGTGTACCGACCAGCCGTGGGTAAGGACGGTCGGCTGCTCATTGCTGTGGCGGTCGGCATCAACGGCGATCCGGCAGCGAAGGCCAAGGCGTTGTTGGCGCACGGCGCCGATGTGCTGGTCATCGACACCGCGCACGGCCACCAGACCAAGACGTTGCGGGCTATCGATGCCGTCCGCTCAGTGGCGCCCGACGTGCCCATCGTTGCGGGCAACGTGGTCACTGCGGAGGGCACCCGCGACCTCATCAACGCTGGTGCCGACATCATCAAGGTGGGTGTCGGCCCGGGGGCGATGTGCACCACCCGCATGATGACAGGCGTTGGGCGTCCCCAGTTCAGTGCCGTGCTCGACTGCGCCGCTGAAGCCAAACGGTTGGGCAAGGAGATCTGGGCCGATGGCGGCGTGCGTCACCCACGCGACGTGGCACTGGCCTTGGCCGCAGGCGCGGCGAGCGTGATGTTCGGGTCGTGGCTGGCCGGAACCTACGAGAGCGCTGCCGACACCTTGCGCGACCCCGATGGTCGCCTCTACAAGGAGAGCTTCGGCATGGCCAGCAACCGGGCTGTGAAGAACCGCAGCCGCAGCGAGACGCCCTTCGAGCGGGCTCGCAAGGAGCTGTTCGAAGAGGGCATCAGCACCTCGCGCATGTACCTGCACCACGAGCGTCCGGGGGTGGAGGACATCATCGACGACATTGTGGCGGGGGTGCGCTCGGCATGCACCTAC
>DMQJ01000352.1:3784-3973 GCA_003455715.1 Acidimicrobiaceae bacterium
GGGGTGCGCTCGGCATGCACCTACGCCGGTGCCGCCACGGTCGACGAGTTTCACGAGCGGGCAGTGGTGGGCGTGCAGAGCGCAGCGGGATACAGCGAGGGCCTGCCGCAGGGGACGAGTTGGTGATGCGGGTCATCGCCATCGACGGGCCTGCGGGTGCGGGCAAGAGCACGATTGCCCGTGCGCTGG
>DMQJ01000479.1:0-5108 GCA_003455715.1 Acidimicrobiaceae bacterium
CACGGCCCGCAAGGCCGCGAAGGCACCGCTCGACCCGTGGGATGCGCGCACCCTCGAGTGGATCACGGCCAGCCCGCCGAAGGAGCACAACTTCGATCGCATCCCCACCGTTCACGCGCTCGATGAGTTCTTCCACCGCAAGTACGAGGAAGTCGAGAGCGAAGGCGGGCACGCGAAGCTGGTGAAGGTGAAAACAGCGGAGGAGATCCTCGAGGAAGAGGAATCCAACGGTGATGCACACATCCACCTGCCGTCACCCTCCTACTGGCCGATCGTGCTGTCGTTCGGTCTGCCGGTGATGGCCTACGGCCTCATCTACAACCTCATCCTCACCGTCGTCGGTGCGGCCATCGTGCTGCTGGCAAGCTTCGGCTGGGCCATCGAGCCGTCGGTTGCCGACGACAGCGACTACGACCCGCCGGCCGGCGGGGAACCCTCGAAGGAGTTGGCGACCCTTGGCTGAGATCGCTGTCCACGACGACGCACACGCGCACGACGCCCATGGTCACGGCGACCATGGCCATGGCGATCACGGCGCGCACGTCACCTCCACTGGCCTCAGCAACAACAAGCTGGCCATGTGGCTCTTCCTCGGCACCGAGTGCCTCCTCTTCGGCGGCCTCATCAGCACGTACATGCTGTACCGCGGCCGCAACGGCGACGGGCCGGGCCCGAACCAGGTGTTCGATATTCCGCTCACCTCGGTGAGCAGCTTTGTGCTGCTGATGAGCTCGCTCACCATGGTGCTCGCAGTGAATGCGGCCAAGGCGAAGGACGACCGCAACACCAACCTGTGGCTCACCGCGACCGCTCTCCTCGGCTCGCTGTTCGTGGGCGGCCAGGTGTACGAGTTCACGGTCTTCTACCACGAGGGCCTGGGCTTCACCACCAGCCTGTTCAGCTCGAGCTTCTTCACGCTCACCGGCTTCCACGGCGTGCACGTCACCCTCGGTGTCATCATGCTGATGGCGCTCGTGGGCATCATCGTGCGTAGCCGCATCCCCGGCGACAAGGCCGAGGTGGTGGAGTTGGTCGGTCTGTACTGGCACTTCGTCGACGTCGTCTGGGTGGTCATCTTCACCCTCGTCTACCTGATCCCTGCGTGAGGTCCGCATCATGAGCAGCGTCATCGAGCCGGCCCTGCCGGATGCCCCGCACCACGAGGGCGAAGCGCACGATCACCCGACCGACAAAAAGTTCATCGAGATCGCGATCATTCTCGCGCTCATCACCGGGCTCGAGACCTGGACCTACTGGTGGCCACAGAGTTGGCACACCATCAGCCTCATCGTGCTCATCGGCTGCATGGTCTTGAAGTTCGTGATGATCCTGTTGTACTTCATGCACCTGAAGTGGGACAGCAAACTGTTCAGCCTGATGTTCTACATCGGCCTGGTACTTGCCTTGGGCGTGTACCTGGTGGCGCTGTTCACCTTCCAGTTCTTCTCCTGAGGGGCCCACGTGCCCGGCCAGGCGTCCTTCGTGGACCCGTGGCGGTTCGAACTCAATCCTGAGGCGTACCTGTTGGTGGCCACCCTGTCGGTGGCGTACCTCTACATAGTCGCTGTTCTGGGTCCGCGTGTGGTGCCGGCGGCTACCCGGCCGGTCGATGGTCGGCAGAAGTTGGCCTTCATCGCTGCCATGGCTGCGCTGCTGGCGAGCAGCACGTGGCCGCTCCAGCAACTCGGCGAGGACTACCTGCTCGCGGCGCGCGCAGTGCAGACGCTGCTGCTCACACTCGTGGTCGCGCCGCTGATGTGGCTCGCCACACCGCAGTGGATGATGCGGGTGGTGGCCACGAGCGGTCGGCTCTGGCCGTTGCTGCGCATCGTTGCCAAGCCCGCGGTTGCTGGCGTGGTCTTCACCTTCACCATGGTGCTGGTGCACGTGCCGGCGGTGATGGAGGCAGCCGCACAGAACGGCCCCCTTCGCGTCGCGCTGCATGTGCTGGTGCTCGCGGCGGCGATGGTGTGGTGGCTGCCGGTGGTGGGGCCGCTGCCAGCGCTGCGCATGGGCTACGGGGCGCGCATGCTCTACCTGTTCGTCACCGGGCTCACCAGCAGCGCACCCACCCTGTGGTGGACATTTACCGGTCACGCGGTGTACCAGCACTACGCCACCCAGCCGGTGCGAGTGTGGGGCCTTTCGGCGCTGCACGACCAGCAGATCGCCGGCATCATCGCCAAGGCTGGCAGCGGGCTGTTCCTGTGGGTGACGGTGGTGGTGATGTTCGCCCGCTGGTTCAACCGCGACGCCAATCGCTCGTACGCCCGCGGAGCGCGGATACCCACTGCCGAAGTGGTGGGCACCGACGACTACAGCCTCACGTTTGCCGACGTCGAGCGGGTATTTGCCCAGAGCGAACCGCCGCGCGAAGCCACCCGCTGACACTCCCCGAGGTTCGCCGGTGCCTCGCCAGTGCCCGCATGGCCTGGCTCAGTCCCAGCGGAACAGCCGTGCAGCTGCGGGTGGGGTGACCGCGGCCCACGCGGCGAGCACTCCCCAACTCGCACCGGGTCGCACACCTCCGCCGCCGAGAGCATCGCGGAGCACATCGGCGAGCGCTCCCGACGGCAACACGTGGGCCACCGCTCGCACGGCAGCGGGCAACTCGGCGAATGGAATCACCATGCCCCCGAGCAGGAGCAACACGAGGTACAGACCGTTCTGGGCCGCAAGGTTGATCTCGCCGCGGAGTCGTCCGGCGAGGATGAGCCCCAGTCCGGCAAAGGCCGCCGTGGCGAGCAACACGGCCCCAATGGCGGCGAGCCAGTTGGGAGCAGACGGCGACCAGCCCAGCAGGTAGGCCACCGGCACCAGCACGGCACACTGCACGACCTCCACAGCGGCTACGGCGGCCACCTTGGCGGCCACCAGGCGGGGGCGGCCGAGTGGCGTGGCCCCGAGGCGTTTCAACACGTGGTAGCTGCGTTCGAAGCCGGTGCCGATGCCGAGCGACACCATGGCGGTGCTCATCACCGCCAGCGCGAGCACGCCGGGGGCGAGGAAGTCGACGGGTTCGTCGGTGCCGGTGGGCAGCACGTCGACCATGCTGAAGAACACCAGTAGGAGCACCGGGATGCCCAGGGTGAGCAGCAGTTGCTCGCCGTTGCGCAGTGTGAGCCGTAGCTCGGTGGCGAACTGAGAGCGGAATCGGCTCACTGGGCACCGTCCTCGCGGGCGGCAGTGAGACGGCGGAAGACGTCTTCAAGACGCTGGGCGCCGGCACGGAGGTCGATGAGGTCGTGGCCCTGTTCGGCCAGCCAGCCGGTGAGCTGCGCCATCAGCTTCGGCAGGGGTGGCGCGTCGATGACGTACTCGTCGTGCCCGAGGCGAATAGCCACAACACCCGTGCTGGCAGCGAGGGCATGGAGATCGAGGTCGGGGCTGCTGCGGAATCGAATCTCGTCGTGGCCCTTGCGTAGCTCGGCAAGAGTGCCGTGGGCAATCACCTGACCGCCGTCAAAGATGATGGCGTGGTCGGCCATTCGCTCGGCCTCGTCGAGTTCGTGGGTGGCGAGCACCACCGCACACCCCTCGTGGGCCAGATTGAGCACGATGTCGCGGATGCGAGCCCTGCCATTGACGTCGACCCCGGCCGTGGGCTCGTCGAGGAACAGCACCTCGGGCTTGGCGGCCAACGCGAGCGCCAACGACAGGCGCTGGCGCTCGCCACCCGAGAGTTGCCGCCACGTGCTCTTCTCGCGATGGCCGAGGCCCACCTGCTCGACCAGCACATCTGCCTTCGCCCCTTTGCCGTAGAGGGCGCAGTAGTGGCGCACCGTCTCGAGCACACGGGCACTTGGGTAGATGCCGCCTTCCTGCAGCATCACGCCCATGCGTTCGCTGAGGGCGCGCTGCTGTGTGGCCGGATTGAACCCGAGCACTCGCACATGGCCCGACGACGCTCGGCGGTAGCCCTCGCACACCTCGATGGTGCTGGTCTTGCCTGCACCGTTGGGGCCGAGCACCGCCGTGACATGCCCGTGCGAGGCGGTGAACGACACCCCGTCGACCGCAGTGATGTCGCCGTAACGCACCACCAGTTCGCTCACTTCGACGGCGGACATGGCGCTGACGCTACCGCGCAGGCCACCGATCTCCTGCGGCGATCGCGGAGGAGGGCAACTAGCGTGGTCGCCGTGATCGACGTACGTCTGCTGCGCACCGACCCCGATGGAACCAGAGCTGCGTTGGCTCGCCGTGGCAAGCCCGAGCTGCTCGAGCAGTTGGCCGAGGCCACCTCGGTCGACAGTCGCCTGCGCGACATCCAGACCCAGCGCGACACGATGCGAGCGGAGGTGAACGACCTGTCGAAGCAGGTGGGTGCGGCACGCCGCGATGGCGACACCGCCGCCGCCGAGGCGCTGCAGGCACGCAGCCGCGAACTGGGCGATCAGGAGAAGGCGCTTGCCGCCGAGGCTGACCAACTCGGGGGCCGCCTGCGCGATCTGCTGCTGCGCATTCCCAACCTGCCCAGCGACGAGGCCCCCGATGGCGCCGACGATCACGACAACCCCGTGGTGAAGGGCCCCTTCCTACCCGCGGACGGGTTCGCCGAGCACCAACGGGTCCCCCACTGGGACACCGCCACGGCGCTCGGCATTCTCGACAACGAACGAGCCACCAAGATCAGCGGCGCGATGTTCACGATGCAGCGCGGCCCCGGTGCGCAGCTCTCTCGTGCCCTGTGTCAGTACGCGCTCGATCGCAACGCCGATGCGTTCGAGGAAATCCGACCACCGTCGCTGGTCACCACCGCCACGCTCACCGCAACCGGCCAGCTCCCCAAGTTCGCCGACGACGCCTACGCCATCGAGCGCGACGACCTGTGGTGCATCCCCACGGCGGAGGCGCCACTGACGTCGCTGTACATGGGTGAGGTGCTCGACGTTGCTCAACTGCCCATCCGGCTGATGGCCTATTCGCCCTGCTATCGCCGCGAAGCCGGGTCGGCTGGGCGCGACACGCGAGGCATGCTGCGTGCGCACGAGTTCGACAAGGTGGAGATCCTTGCCGTCAGCACCCCCGAACAGGGTCCGGGCATGCTCATCGAGCTGCGCGATCGTGCCGAGGCCCTCATCAAGGGGCTCGGCCTGCCGTACCGC
>DMQJ01000479.1:5288-14887 GCA_003455715.1 Acidimicrobiaceae bacterium
GGCGCGTACAGAACGGACGATTGCATCGCTCGGTCTGCCCTATCGCATCATCGAGATCTGCACCGGCGACATGGGACAGAGCCATCACCGCAGCTTCGACATCGAGGTCTACGCGCCCGGGTGCGACAACTGGCTGGAGGTCAGCTCGGTGAGCTGGTTCAGCGACTATCAGGCGCGCCGCGCCGACATCCGATTCCGCACGCCCGGCGAGAAGGGCACCACGATTGCCAACACGCTCAACGGTTCCGCCCTTGCAGTGCCACGGGTGTGGGCAGCCATCATGGAGAACTACCGCCAGCCCGACGGCAGCGTGGTGGTGCCCGACGTGCTGCGCCCGTACATGCGCGGTCTGGAAGTGATCGCGCCGCGATGAGCCCCGAGCCTGGCCCCGACCCGCTGGAGGCGATGGCCCGCCACCGCTTCGAGTACGAGACAGCCGGGCTCGATGTCGCCGACGTCGATGAAGACCCGCTGGTGCAGTGGCAGCGGTGGTTCCGCGAGGCCAGCGAGGCGGGCTGCACCGAGCCGCACGCATTCGTGCTCGGCACCGTCGACGACGAGGGATGGCCACAGAGCCGCTACGTGTTGCTCCGGGGTGCCGACCAACGTGGATTCAGCTTCTTCACCAACTATGAGTCGGCGAAGAGCCACCAGATGGCGGCCGAGCCCCGGGTGTCGATGCTGTTCACCTGGCTGCAACTGCACCGGCAGGTGCGTGTGCTGGGCACCGTGGCCCGGGCACCGGAGGCCGACAGCGACGAGTACTTCGCCTCACGCCCGCGGGGTTCGCAGGTGGGGGCCTGGTCGTCGCCGCAGTCGCAGTCCATCCCCGACCGCTCATGGCTCGAGCAGCGGGTGGAGCAGATGGCCGCCACCTTCGGCGACGGCCCCGTCCCCCGCCCGGCATTCTGGGGTGGCTGGGTGGTGACGCCCGTGGCATACGAGTTCTGGCAGGGTCGCCCCAGCCGCCTGCACGACCGCATCAGCTACACCATGACGGACGACACCTGGCGCCTCGAGCGCCTCGCCCCCTAACCCCGTTTTACGTAAAAGGTGACAGCGCCGAGCCCCAGGTCAGAGCGTGTGCCCGGCACCCGGATTTTGACGCAAAGCTGGGGGAGACGGGGTCGACGAGGGGGACGCTGCGGTTGCGGAGAGGGCGGTGGCGGCGGTGGCGAGTGCGTCGATCAGTGACACGGTATGCGGGACATGGCCGGGACCCTTCCAGTCGGCCCAGATCGGGCTGGTACCGCGCACCCGCGGAGGCAATTCGATCTGCACACCACGCTTCCGGGGCAGGTTTACCGGGTTGTGCTCGTGTAGGCCGCGCAACTCCTTTGGCATCTGCTCGAGATCGGTCTCGATGGTGTACTCGGGCAACGCCGGCCGCAGGTGGGCGGAAACATGCCCGGCGAGTTCGCGGTTCTGGCCACCGAGCAGCAACGTGGTCCACATGCCATGCCGGCCATAGCCGTGGATGGTGATGACCATGTCGACATGCTCAAGGAATCCGGCCAGCACCGGCGACTCCGCGGGCGACACACGGTGTGAGGGGATGTGCCAGGTGAGGTCGGCCGGCTGCAGCACCCCGTAGTAGCTGGCGCCACTGCGGGCGGCGGCCTCGTCGGCGATGACATCGGTGAGGTGCTCCAGCGACCCGCCGTGGTAGGCCATGAACCCCAATCGCCCTTCCAACCGGCACACCTCGCGCACCCCTGGCGTGGCCAGCAGGTCGCGGAAGGGCGTGTCGGTCATTCGGCGGCAGCTCCGGGCTGGCGAACAGACTCGGAGTCCGATGCGTCGACGGTGACCCGAAGATCGACCGTTGCAGTAACTGAAACTGAGATGCCATCGGCGCGGCGGCCACGCTCGCGCACCAAGGAGTAGGCAACCCCGGCGGCCACCAACCCGCCGAGCACCCATGCCGCCAGCGTCCAGTTGTCGAGCAGCCAGGTCTGCACGTCCTGCTGCACACCTTCGATGGCGCTGGTGAGCGGATCGCTGCCCTCCTGCACGTCGACCTTCCAGAAGTACCACAGCAGGTAGGCGCCCGACAGCAGCACGAATGCCCCTGCCACCATCTCCACGTACTGCAGTTTCGACTTCAGCCAGCGGACGAAGCCCATGTTGGCCGTGGCGAGAGCCAGGGTGAGCGAGACCACCACCAGCGCCATCCCCACTGCATACGCAACCACGTTGGCGACGCCTGCGAAGTAGCCCTCGCGCTTTCCGGTCTGGAACAGGGTGGCGATGAAGAGCGGCAGCGTGCACCCGAGCGAGGCAACGCCATAGGCGACGCCGTAGACGAACATCGACTTCAGGGTGCGGTCGGTGTGATCGGTCGAGACACCCTTGGTGAAGATGGGCAGCTTGTAGCCGAACAGCATCGCGATGCCCAGCAGCACGAAGATCACGCCGATGACTGCGGTTGCGTACTTGGCGTTGGCCAGGAGGCTCTGGGTCCAGTACTGGGTGGCGGCGCCGATGGCCAGAAAGACGGTGAAGAAGCCGGCCGACACCATCGTGCCGACAAGGAGGGCCTTGCGAATGGGCGCCCTGGTTTCGCCGTCGGCTGCCGAGACCCCGAGGAAGTACATGAGATAGGTAGGCAGCAGCACGAAGCCGCATGGGTTGATGGACGCCACCAACCCGCGGATGAAGCTGAGCGACAGGTTCACAGCAACTCCTCTTCGATGATGTCGGCGATGCGGGTGGCGTCGATCTGCCCAGTTTGCTGCACGATGGTGCCGTCGGCGGTGACGAACAACGTGACCGGGAAGGCGGCCACGCCGACGGCGCTGATGAACTCGCCGTCGGCGTCGTAGAACAGCTCGTACTGGATGCCGTAGCCGCGGGCGAAGTCTTCCTCGCGTTCGCTTGCCGCCAGATAGCTCACGCCGACGAACCGCACCCGGTCGCCGTACTCGGCGTGGGCCTCGGCGAAGTCGGGCAGTTCCTTCTTGCACGGCCCACAGGTGGAGCCCCAGATGTTGATGACCAGCGGCTGACCAAGCAGGTCGGCGACGGCGAACGCGTCGTTGTTGAGCGTGCGCACGTTGGCCTCGGGCAGCGGTGTGCCCTCGACCTTTGCGTTGGTGGCGATGGACGGCGGCTCGAACGTGCCGGACGGCCCGGTGATGACCGCCTCGGGCGCCGTGGTGGTGCCGTCGGACCCGCCGGAGCGGGCGATGACCCACCCGATGGCCACGGACGCAACGGCGGCGACGACGAGCGACACCACCAGCAGCCGACCACGGAACTTCACAGGTGGTCAGGCTACCGGTGGTGTCAGCCGGAGGGTCGTCGGTGCGTTGCCTCCGACCGGGGGGTGCTCGTCGTGCCGAATCGCTGCGACGTGACCAGGTGAGCCAACGCCGCTAGGCGACCAGGTGAGCCAAGGCCGCTAGGCGACCAGGTGGGGCGGGATGGGCACCTCGTCGACCACCAGCTCGGGCCGGGGGTTCTTGGGCGGCCGGCCACGCGGCCGCTTGTTGACGACCACTCGCCCGTTCTCGACGAGCTCGCCGCCCCACACACCCCACGGCTCGGCACGCTCGATCGCGCCGGCCAGGCAGGTCTCCGCCAGGTCGCACTTGCCGCAGATCGCCTTGGCACGGGCGATGTCGATGGGTGCGTCGGAGAAGAACAGGTGGGTGAGGGTGCCGTGACCGTCGGCGCAGCGCGGCTTCACCACACGGGTGGCGAGCGGCTCGACGATCTCGTCGAAGGTGGTCTGGATGTCGGTGTCGTTCAGGGTGTGCATCGGGGTTACCTGTTCTTCGTGTGTGACGTGAGGAAGGGAGAGGGGAAAAGCAGAAAGGCCGCCGGGATCTTGTGATCCCGACGGCCTCGAGGGCGCTTTCGACGTTGGGTTACGTCGAGGCGATCCCGAGGTGTCGGGCAGGGCGCTTGGTGGTCTCATTGATGGGGTTGGATGCCATCGACCGGGAGCGCCACTGGTAGCCGTGACCGAACACGCCTGCGCACAGGCGCGCGTCAGCGGCCACCGGGGCCATGCTGAGTGCGAGTGCCGTGCGCTTCATTGCGGTTCGTGCCTTCCTTGGTCGTTGGACCCACTGCGGCTGCAGCAGATCGGGGTACAGGCAATCACGAATCGATTGCCGATGCAACTGATTTATTTCGCGTCGCCCGCAGGGGGCACCACGAAGACGTGCTCGCGGTAGAAGCGCAGCTCGGCGACGCTCTCGCGGATGTCGTCGAGCGCTCGGTGCGAACCCTGCTTGGAGGCCCGGCTGTTGAGCAGACCGGGGTACCAACGACGCACGAGTTCCTTGATGCTGCTGACGTCGACGCTGCGGTAGTGCAGGTAGTGCTCGATCTCGGGGAGGTACGCGTCGAGGAAACGGCGATCCATCCCGATCGAGTTGCCACACAGCGGCACCGTGCGAGGCGCTGGAACGTGCTCTTGGATGAACGCCAGCGTCTGCGCGCCCGCGTCGGCGAGGCTGATCGTGCTGGAGCGAATGGCATCGAGCAGGCCGCTGCGCGTGTGCATCTCGACCACCACCGGGTCCATCAACGCGAGGGCGTCCTCCGGCTGGTGCACCACCAGGTCGGGGCCTTCGGCGATGATCTCCAAGTTGTCGTCGGTGATGAGCGTGGCGATCTCGACGATGACGTTGCTCCGCGGATCGAGGCCGGTCATTTCGAGGTCCATCCACACGAGCACGAGATGGAGGCTAGGCGACAACTACGGTCGCAAGCGATGAGCGACGAGATTCCGGTCAAGCCAGCGGCCACGGTGATGTTGCTGCGCGACAGCAGCGCGGGCCTGGAAGTGTTCATGATGCGCCGCACCACCGCTGCCGCGTTCGCCGGCGGTATGTATGTGTTTCCCGGTGGAAAGGTCGACGCCGCCGACGGCGAGCCCGACAGCCACGACGCGTATGTCGTGGCTGCGATTCGTGAGTGCTACGAGGAGGCCGGTGTGCTGCTCGCCGTCGACACAGACGGCAACATGGTCGACGACGGCCACGAGGTGCTGGCTCACCGCGAGGCCGTGCACGACGGTTCCGTCGACATGCGTGCCCTCGCCGCCGAGCACGGCCTGCGGCTTGCGACCGAGGCGCTGGCCTGGGTCGCCCACTGGATCACCCCCAAGGGCGAGACTGCTCGCCGCTTCGACACTCGCTTCTTCGCAGCCGCCAGCCCTGCCGGCCAGGACGGCTACCACGACGACAACGAGACCGTGGCCAGCATGTGGGTGCGCCCGGCTGACGCGCTCGCCCGTGGTCGTGCCGGCGAGCTGATGCTCATGCCGCCCACGGTGGCCAACCTCGAGTTCCTCGCTGCGCACCGCACGGTGGAAGACGCCATGGAAGCGGCACGCCAGGTGGGCACGCCGCCGTGCATCCTCCCCAAGGTGCGCATCGTCGACGGCAAGCTGGTGGGCGTGGCCATGCCGGGCGACGCCGACTACGACTCGCTGCCCTGACCCGGCAGCGACACACGGGCTGAGCTGGTCGAACACCTGTCCGATGCTTGGTTGACGGGGTGCGCAGCGGGCAGGCTGGAGACACCATGACCGATCCGCAGACCACCCTCACCGAACGCGAACTGGCCATCATCGAGTTCGAGGCCACCTGGTTCACGCTCGACCAAGATCGCCACGACGCCATCCGCGCGCGGTTCGCCTGTTCGGTGGAGGACTACAATCTCGAACTCAACCGGGTGATCGATCACCCGGCGGCATTGTTTGCTGATCCGCTGGTGGTTCGCCGCCTTCGCCGGAACCGCGAACGCCGCCGTCGGGCACTCATCGATGGCGCGGCCGCCGGCGAACAGGCCTGATCCGGCCTCATCACCAGAGGAGCCACCATGAGCAACGACAATGCGGGGCGCACCAGTCGCACCACGGCCGGCAACGGACCCATGGGTTCGGCGGTGGCCCTTGTCATCACCGCCGTGGCGCTCGTGCTCGGCTTCCTCATTCTGCGCAAGATGAACGACGAGCCGTCGTCGAGCAGTGGCGGCAACGGAGGCGGTACCGAGCAAACCACCACCACAGCGCTCGACCCCAACGCCACCACCTCGTCGGTGGGCGTCACCACCACCACCGTGCCCCCGTTGGTCACCACGGGCACCAAGGTGCAGGTGGCGAACTGCAGCACGGTTGATGGCGCTGCCGGCAAGCTCACCACTGCTCTGTCGGGCACTGGGTTCCTCATGGCGGAGGCCGCCAACTGTTCGCCCACCCAGGCAAAGCTCACTGCCACCGAGATCGTCTACGACCCGGCAGTCGCGGAGGCCCAGGCGGTTGCCGAGTCGCTCGGTCGCCTGCTCGGTGGCGTCGTGCCCACCGCCAAGGCCAACCCCGTGGCCAATGCCGACGGCGTGTACCCCGAGGGCACCGGTGTGCTCGTGCTCGTCGGCTCCGACATCGCTGGCAAGACGCTCGACGAGATCGCGGGCAAGCCCACCACCGGCACCACTGCCGCACCCACTAGCTCCACCACGGCCTGAGGCGCCACGGCCTGGAGGCACCGGGCGGCGCTGGCTTACGGCGCGTAGTCCTGAATGGTGCGGCCGTGCGTGCGGTCGGTGATTTCACGAGCGCGCAGCCGGAACTCGGCCAACAGCGCGGCCCGATCGATGGTGAGCAACTGGCGGTCGCGCATCAGCACCTTGCCATCGACGATGGTGGTGCGAACGTCGGAGGGCTGCACGCTGTACACGATGGCCCCAGCAAGATCGTGGAGCGGCTGGCAGTGGAACCCAGAGGTGTCGATCAAGATCACATCGGCCCGTGCGCCCACCCTCAACTCGCCGATCTGCCCGCGCATGCCCAGCACCGCCGCCGAGTCGGGCCCTGCCAACTGCAGCGCCATGCCCGAGGTGAAGTAGGTGGCGTCGTCGGCGATCTGTTTCTGGGTGATGGCGGCGATGCGCATCGTCTCCAAGATGTCGAGCGTGTTGTTGCTCGCGGCGCCGTCGGTGCAGTAGCCGACGGGCACTCCCGCTGCTCGCAGGGCGGCGATGGGCGTGAGCGGCCCGAACGCGAACTTCAGGTACCCCTTCGGCCCGTGGGTGACACCCACCCGGTCGCGGTAGCGGGCCAGGATGGCCACGTCGTCGGGAAGGATGCCGTTGCCATGGGCGATGATGGCGCCCGCGTCGAGCACACCGGTGAGCTCGAGCACCTCGATGGGCGTCGCGCCGCGAGACGCGACGCTCGAACGGGTCTGGCCAATCTCTTCCGCCGCATGGAGGTGCACCTTCAACCCCAGTCGGCGCGCTGCGTCGGCGGCGGCCGCAAGGTGCTCGTCGGTCACCGTGTAGGGGGCGTGCGGCGCGATGCACGTGGTGATGCGCCCGTTCGCTGCGCCGTTCCATCGCTCGGCGAAGGCCACCGACTGGTGCAGCCCCTCGTCGCCTTGACTGCTGAAGAACGCCGAACCGAGGTTGGCTCGCAGCCCGCTGTCGGCCACTGCCTGTGCCGCCTGGTGCATGTGGAAGTAGTGGTCGGCGAAGGTGGTGACGCCGCACTCGATCATCTCGGCGGCGGCGACGAGCGTGCCGAGGTAGACGTCGCGTTCGCCGACGTTGACCTCCATCGGCCAGATGTAGTCGTTGAACCAACTCGACACGGTGACGTCTTCGGCAGCACCCCGCAGGAACGTCATCGCCGCGTGGGTGTGGGTGTTGATGAGGCCTGGCATGGCCACCATGCCCTGCGCGTCGATGACCTCGCGGGCGTGCGGTGAGCCACTCGGGTTGGCGTCGAGTTCGGTGATGACACCGCCCTCCACGAGCAGCGTGGCGCCCGGGGCGAACTGCGCCCGCCCGGAGGAGGTGCCCACGAGTGCCGTGCAGTTGACGATTGCCAGATCCGCGGCGGCGTCGGGTGAAGAGTTCATTGCATCTCCCTGAGCAAGGAACTCGCAGAGTATTCGATGCACCAGAGGGGCTCGCGCATCGCCCGCTCGTCGCCGTGGTCGGCAACGAGGCTGCGATGGCGGATTCGACCCGCCACCTCGGGCGCCGCATCACCGACGATGGCCGCCACGGGCCGGCCAGCGGCCGCACACAACTCCTGAACGCCGCCCACCACTTTGCCCTCGAAGCTCTGCTCGTCGAGGTAGCCCTCACCGGTGATGACCAGGTCGGCCTCGTGGATGCGGTCGTGTAGGTCGAGTTCGTCGGCCACGAGGTCGAAGCCGGGGAGCAGCTGCCCGCCGAGCGCCACCAGCCCGCCCGCCAAGCCACCGGCCGCGCCCGAACCGTCGAGTTCGCGGACATCAACCCCGTACTGCTCCTGGTACATCTGTGCCACCCGCTCGAGACGTCCGCGGAGCAGGTGCACCTGTGCGGGCGACGCACCCTTCTGCGGGGCGAACACCGGGGCCGCGTCGAGGAAGCGGGTCTGTACGTCGCACGCCACCAACAGCTGCACCCGCCGCAGTCGGTGCGGCGCGGTGATGGCCCGCACGCAGCCGAGCCCGCCATCGGTGGTGGCCGACCCGCCGAGGCACACGATGATCTTGGTGGCGCCGAGGTCGAGCGCCTGATCGATGAGTTCGCCCGTACCCGTCGTGGTGGCAGCCATTGCATCGTTGCGCTCGGCTCCGCCCACGAGGGTGAGGCCGGAGGCCCGAGCCATCTCGATGACGGCAGTGCCCCGGTGGAACCGCCACTCGGCGCGCACCGCGTCGCCGAGCGGCCCGGTGACCGTGCTGGTGCGGTTGGCGCCACCCATCGCTTCCAGCGTGCCTTCGCCGCCGTCGGCCACCGGTCGCTCCACACAGTCGTGACCAAGCTCCCAGCAGGCGTGCCCGATGGCCGCGGCCACCTGGGCCGCGGTGGCGGTGCCCTTGAACTTGTCGACTGCTGCCAGCACACGCACACCGCCAGGCTACGAGCGCCTAGGGTGCGCGGGTATGGGAACCCTCGACGACGTCCTCGCCCTCGATGCCACGGCTCAGGCCGACTTGGTGCGCCGCGGCGACATCACCGCCTCCGAGCTGGTCGACGCGGCCATTGCCGCTGCTGACGAACGCAACCCGGCCATCAACGCCATCATCCACCCTCGCTACGACGCTGCCCGGGCGGAGGCCGCAGCGGTGCCCACTGAGCCGGGAGGCCAGTCCGGGCACTTCGCCGGGGTGCCGATGGTGGTGAAAGACCTCGGTTGCGCAATTGGCGGCGAGCCCCACCACATGGGCACCCGCGCCTTGAAGGGCATCGGCTACCGGGCACCGCACGACAGCTTCCTCTACCGCCGCTTCCGTCGGGCCGGTTTCGTCGCCATCGGCCGCACCAACACCCCCGAGTGGGGCAGCACCATCACCACCGAGCCGGAGGCATATGGGCCGAGCCGCAACCCGTGGAACCTCGACCACTCCACCGGTGGGTCGTCGGGTGGTTCGGCCGCGGCGGTGGCCGCGGGCATCGTTGCCGTGGGCCACGCCAACGACGGCGGTGGGTCCATCCGCATTCCCGCCAGTGAGTGCGGCCTGGTGGGCCTGAAGCCCACGCGGGGTCGTGTCAGCGCCGGGCCCGACGTGGGTGAAAGCTGGGCCGGCGCCACCATCGACGGCGCGGTCACCCGCAGCGTTCGCGACGCGGCAGCGGTGCTCGAC
>DMQJ01000140.1:0-4272 GCA_003455715.1 Acidimicrobiaceae bacterium
TATCTTGAGCTCGCGGGTGTCGGCGGGGCCGCCGCCGCTCAGGACGTCGATCGACTCGGCGATCTCGAGCGCGTTGCCGACGGCCTTGCCGATGGGCGCGTCCATGTCGGTGAGCACGCAGGTCACGCGCTTGTCGGCGGCGTGGCCGATCGCGCGGATCGCCGCGCACAGGGCGCGCGCCCGGTCGGTGTCCTTCATGAACGCGCCGGTGCCGACCTTGCAGTCGAGGACCAGGCCGTCGATGCCCTCGGCGAGCTTCTTCGACATGATCGACGATGCGATGAGCGGGATCGACTCGATCGTGCCGGTGACGTCGCGCAGGGCGTAGAGCCGCTTGTCGGCGGGCGCGACGCGCGCGGTCTGGCCGATGAGGCACACGCCGAGCTCGTCGACCTGGCGGGCGAAGCGCGCGGTGTCGAGGTCGACGCGGAAGCCGGGGATCGACTCGAGCTTGTCGAGCGTGCCGCCGGTGTGGCCGAGGCCGCGGCCGGAGATCATCGGCACGTAGCCGCCGCACGCAGCCACCATCGGCGCGAGCATCAGACTCACCGTGTCGCCGACGCCGCCGGTGGAGTGCTTGTCGACCACCGGCCCGGGCATGTCGTCCCAACGAAGCACCGTGCCGCTGTCGCGCATGGCCAAGGTGAGGGCGACGGCCTCGGCCCGGGTCATGCCCTTGAAGTAGGTGGCCATGGCGAACGCCGCCGCCTGCCCTTCGCTGACTGCGCCGCTGACGATCCCGGCGACGAACTCACCAATCTGCTCGGCGCTCAACTCGCGGCCGTCGCGCTTGGCTCGAACGATCTCCTGCGGCAGCATCAGTAGGCCTCCGTCGACGCGACACCCGTGTCGCCTTCGATCGCGGCGATGAGCGCGGTGAGCAACCCGCTGGCCCCGAACCTGAACGTGGCAGGTGTGGCCCAGCCATCGCCCATCACTTCGTCGGCCTGCTCGATGTAGGCCGTGGCGTCGGCCAGCGTGCGGATGCCACCACTTGGCTTCAGCCCCACCGGCCAGGCAGCCGACCGGATGACGCCGAGCATGATGCCGGTGGCCTCCAGCGTGGCGCTCACCGAGGTCTTGCCGGTGGACGTCTTGATGAAGTCGGCGCCATGCTCGACGGCCACGTGGGCGGCGCGTTCGATGGCATGCGGGTCGCCGAGCTCGCCGGTCTCGAGGATCACTTTCAGCACGTGGCCATCCTTCGGTACCGCGCCGCGTACTGCCTCGAGCATCAGCGCCACGTGCTCGCTCGCGCCTTGCAGCAGTGCGTGATACGGCAGAACCAGGTCGATCTCGTCGGCGCCATCGGCCAGCGCGGCCTCCACCGCGGCAACCACGTGCGGGGTGGGTTCGTCGCCGCCGGGGAAGTTCACCACCGTGGCGATACGCACCGGGGTGCCTGCCAACAGACGGCGAGCCAGGGCCACGTGGCGGGGCCACATGCACACGGCGGCCACCGGGCCGTAGGGGGTGACGGCTCGACCACAGAGGGCCTCGACGTCGGCGTCGGTGGCGTGGTCGCCGAGTTCGGTGAGGTCGAGGCAAGCGATGGCGCGGCGGGCGAGTGTGGCGATGTCGTTCACACGCCCACCGTACTGGCGTCGCCCGCGCAGAGGGTAGGGACCTCCGTCGTCGGCGGCCGCGTCATCAGACCCGACGTGCGGCGTCTCTTCTGCGGGCTGCTCCCCTCGAAGCCCGGCGGACCATGCAACGACGACTCCTTCCCCTCCTGCTCGCGCCCCTTGTGGCGTTGGCCCTCGGTTCACTCACGGCGCTGGCGGCCCCACCCGACAGCACATCGCCCGAGACCACCGTGCCCGACAGCACCGCGCCCGACAGCACCGCGCCCGACAGCACCGCGCCCGACAGCACCGTGCCCGACAGCACCGTGCCCGACAGCACCCCACCCGACAGCACCGTGCCCGACAGCACCCCACCCGACAGCACCGTGCCCGACGACGACCCGGATCAGTTCGAGTTGCCTGCCGAGCCCGCCGACGGCTGGCCGGTGGTGCCGATCATCTTCCCCGTGCTCGGGCCGGTGGAACTGAGCGACGACTGGGGGCTCTGTCGCGGCGGTGAGGGGTGCCCGCGCCGTCACATCGGCACCGACGTATTGGCGCACCGGTTGCAGCCACTGGTGGCCGCCGAGGCAGGTGTGGTGAGCCGCATCACGGTCGAACACCCCACCGGAGGCTCTGGGCTGCGGCTCGACGGCGACTCGGGCTGGCAGTACCGCTACTACCACCTCAACAACGACTCGCCCGGCACCGACGACGGTGCGAACCCGCCCGGTTGGACGTTCGCCCCGGGGATCGAGGTGGGCGCCCGTGTGCACCAGGGACAGGTGCTCGGTTGGGTGGGCGACAGCGGCAACTCCGAGGGCAGCGTGCCGCACCTCCACTTCGAGATTCGCCGACCGATCACCCGCGAGGCAATCGATCCGTATCCGTCGCTCCAGGCGGCGATCCGTACCACCGGGTGCTCGGTGGCGCGCGACAGCGGACTGCTGTACCTGTCGGCGGTTGCCGAGCAGATCATCGACACACCTGCGGGCGCGTGGCTGCTGGTGGAGGGCAGCCTCTATGCGACGAACGCCACCGCTCGGGTGGTGGGCGACAGCGGCACGGTGCTGCCTGCGTGTCGCTGGGACACGGCCACTGACCTGGCCGGCGGTGTGCACGTTCGCCCCGACCTCAACCCTGCCGACGATCTCGACGCATTCGGCGTGCGCCGCGCCGATCCGTTCGCCCCCGTAGGTTTCGAGTTGGTCGCCATCGTGTGATCGCCTTCGCTGCGGCAGACTGAGCAGCGATGACCGATCTGCTCTACCTCCGCGACGCGTACCTCACCGAGTTCACGGCCACCGTGGTGGGCGTCCGCGACGAGGCCATCGCCCTCGACCGCACTGCGTTCTACCCCACGGGCGGCGGCCAGCCGCACGACACCGGCACGCTCGCCGGTCTTGCGGTCACCAACGTGCGCAAACTGCGCGACGACGACGGCGCCGAGCATGTGTGGCACACGGTGGAGGGCGGCCCGCTGCCCGACGTCGGTGCAACCGTGAGCGGCACCATCGACTGGGGGCGCCGCCACCAACTGATGCGTACCCACACAGCCCTGCATGTGTTGTGTGGTGTCATCTGGAACGAGTGGCGGGTGCCGGTCACCGGCGGCAACATGGAGCCGCTGTCGGCGCGAATGGACTTCGAGTTCGACCCGCTGCCTGAAGGGTTCGGTGCCCGCATCGAGGAACTGGTCAACGCCGCCCTCGCGGCCGATCACCCCATCGCCGTCGACTTCCTGCCGCGCGACACGGCGGTGCAGGACGACGACCTCATCCGCACCAAGGTGTCGCTCATCCCCGAGAGCGTCAGCGAGATTCGAGTGGTCGACATCGTCGGGCTCGACAAGCAGGCCGACGGCGGCACGCATGTGCGCTCCACCAACGAAGTCGGCCGCATCCGAGTGCTGAAGCTGGAGAACAAGGGCAAGGGCAACAAGCGCGTTCGCCTCGAGATCGTCGACGCATGAGCCCGTTGCTCACGCACACGTTCGCCGACGAACTGCCCGAACTCGTCACCGAGTGGCAGGCCGCCCCCGCCACCGAGCCGCGCACGGTGCTGGTGAACGTGTCGCTGGCCGAGGGCCTCGGGCTCGACCCCGACTGGTTGCGCAGCGAGGCGGGTGCCAGGTTCCTCACTGGTAGCGACGTGCCCGAAGGTGCGAAGCCGGTCGCCATGGCCTACGCAGGCCACCAGTTCGGCGGCTACTCGCCGCGCCTCGGCGACGGTCGCGCGCTGTTGCTCGGCGAGTTGTCCACCGCAGGCGGACTCGATCTGCACCTCAAGGGCTCGGGCCGCACTCCGTTCGCCCGGGGCGGCGACGGCAAGGCCGTGCTCGGCCCGATGCTGCGCGAGTTCGTCATCGCCGAGGCAATGCGCGCGCTCGGCATCCCCACCACCCGTGCCCTTGCCGTGGTGGCCACCGGTGAGGCCGTCATCCGCGACACCCCGTTGCCAGGGGCCGTGCTTGCCAGGGTGGCGGCCAGTCACGTTCGCGTTGGCACGTTCCAGTACGCCGCGGCCCACGGCGGCGAGCCGCTGGTGCAGCGCCTCGCCGATCATGCGATGCGCCGCCATCACCCGGCAGCACTCGATGCCCCCAACCCCTACCTCGCGTTCTACGAGTCGGTGGTGCAGGCCCAGGCGGAACTGATCGCCCGGTGGATGCACGTCGGGTTCATCCACGGCGTGATGAACACCGACA
>DMQJ01000140.1:4507-4828 GCA_003455715.1 Acidimicrobiaceae bacterium
CTCCGGCGAGACCATCGACTACGGGCCGTGCGCGTTCATGGATGCCCACCATCCGTCCACCGTGTTCAGCTCCATCGACCACGGCGGGCGCTACGCCTACGGCAATCAGCCCGTGATCGCCCAGTGGAACCTGGCGCGCCTCGCGGAGACACTGCTGCCCCTGTTCGCGGCCACGGAGGAGGAAGCCATCGAGGCGGCCACCGAGGTGTTGGTGTCGTTCACCGCTCGCTACGACACGGCGTGGCGCAAGGGCATGCGGGCGAAGTTGGGGCTCCCTGCCGAGCCCACCGCCGGTTCCGACGCGCTCGTCGACGATCTCGT
>DMQJ01000013.1 GCA_003455715.1 Acidimicrobiaceae bacterium
GGAAGCCCCCGATGCCCCTCGCAATCGCCACCCACACCTCGGCTGCGATGTCGTCGGCCGCCTTCGGTTCCATTCCGCGCAGGTACCGCAAGAGTCGCGGCTGCAGATCGTGAAACAGGGCTTCCACCGCCGCCGAGTCGCCGGCCTTTGCCGCGGCGAGCAGCGCGGGGAAACGGTCGTCGTGCGACCCTCCACGCAAAAAGCTCTCCGACGGCGGTGACATGACTGCGTATCGTGCCACGCGTGCCTGAGATCTCACTCGTCCCGCTCACGCGCGACACCATTCCCACCGCTCTCGACCTCCACCGACGGTCGGAGACGTTCGACGGCGTGCCCCGAGTGTTGGAGCTCGAGGAGTTGGAGGAAGAACTCGACGACGAGCACGTCGTGTTGGCCACCGACACCCGCCTGGCCCTGCTCGACGGCGAACCCGCAGGTTACGTGTACACGTACTACCTCCCCAGCGAGGTGCGCGAGGAGCGCAACTACATCTTCGGAGAGGTGGTCCCTGAGCACCGCGGCAAGGGAGTGGGCGCGACGTTGATGGAGTGGGCCATTGCACGAGCGACAGCGCAGTTGCACTCCAGCGGACGGTCGCTGCCTCGCTACGTGCGCGCCGACAGTTACGACTACATCGAGAGCGCGCACCGCCTGTTCGCCCGCCTTGGGATGGAACCCGTGCGCTACACCGATGAGTTGCTGCGCCCGCTCACCGACCTGCCGGCGTTGCCCACACTCGACGGCGTACACATCGTGCCGTGGCCCGCGCACCGCAGCGAAGAGATCCGTGCGGTGAAGAACGACAGCTTCGCCGACCACTGGGGGTCTACCCCCACCAACGAGCACCACTGGGCACAGATGACCACCGGCTTCGGCGCCCGCCTCGACCTCAGCTTCGTGGCCATCGACGACCACGACCACATCGTGGGTCATTGCCTCAACAAGCGCTACGAAGCCGACGACGCGGTGCTGGGCCGCAAGGATGCCTGGATCGACAACCTCGGCACGCTTCGTGAGTGGCGGGGCCGCGGCATCGCCAGCGCCCTCATCGCTCACTCGTTGCACGCGTTCGCCGCCGACAACCTCACCCACGCATCCATCGGCGTCGACTCCGAGAACCCCACCGGCGCCGCCAGGCTCTACCAGGCGTTGGGATTCGAGCGCCAGACGCGCAGCATCACCCACCAACTCGTGGTGTAGGGCGGGCACCCACCGCGGTGCGCTCCTTCGCCGCGCGGGCGTAGCGTGGACGCATGAACACCACTCCGCTCGACGACATCGCACCGCTCGTGGCCGCCGCCCGCCGCGCGTTCGACGAAGGCCGCACCCGCCCAATGGCATGGCGCGTCGCCACGCTCGAGCGCCTGCGCGACCTGCTCTCCGAGCGTGAAGAACGCCTGCTCGATGCCTTGGCCGCCGACTTCGGCAAGCCGCGGCCCGAAGCGTGGCTCACCGAAATCGGGTTCACCATCAGCGACATCAACCACACCCTGGCCAATCTGCCCGGCTGGATGAAGCCCGAGAAGGTGCCCACCCCCGTTGCGTTCAAGCCTGGGTCGTCGGAGATCGTCCGAGAGCCTGTGGGCGTGGTGGCTGTGATTGCTCCGTGGAACTACCCGGTGCAACTGCTGCTGCTGCCGATGGTGGCGGCCATCGCCGCTGGCAACGCAGTGGTGGCCAAGCCCAGCGAACTGGCTCCCGCAACGTCCGACGAACTCACGTCGCTCATTCAGGAACTGGGTGATGCTGCGGTGGCCGTGGTGGAGGGTGGCGTCGCCGAAACCACCGAACTGCTCGCCGAACGCTTCGATCACATCATCTACACCGGCAACAGTCGCGTGGCCCGCATCGTCATGCGCGCCGCGGCCGAACACCTCACCCCGGTCACCCTCGAGTTGGGCGGCAAGAGCCCGGCCATCGTCAGCCGCCACGCCAACGTTGCCGTGGCCGCCAAGCGCATCGCGTGGGGCAAGTTCGTCAACGCCGGCCAGACCTGCATCGCCCCCGACTATGTGCTGGTCGAGAAGTCGGTGCACGACCAACTAGTGGCCGGCATCGGCGACGCCATCCGCGAGTTCTACGGCGACGACCCGCAGCAGAGCGCCGACTTCGCCCGCATCGTCAACGAGCCGCACTTCCACCGCATCGAGAAGCTGCTGCACTGCGGCACCGTCGCGCACGGCGGGGTCACCGATGCCGACACCCGCTACATCGCCCCCACCGTGCTCACCGGCATCACCGCCGACGACCCGGTGATGGACGAGGAAATCTTCGGGCCGGTGCTGCCCGTCATCGCCGTCGACAACCTCGACGAGGCCGTGCGGTTCGTGCAGGCCGGTTCGGCCAAGGGCGACAAGCCGCTCGCGCTCTACTCGTTCAGCGAGCACGACGCCGACAACGAGACGGTGGTGAACGGCACTACCAGCGGTGGCGTGTGCGTCAACGGAACGCTCATGCACATCAGCAACCCGCACCTGCCGTTCGGCGGCGTGGGCGAGAGCGGCATGGGCGCGTACCACGGCAAGTTCGGCTTCGACACGTTCAGCCACAAGCGCGCCGTGCACAGCCGCAGCACCAAGCTCGACCCGGCGCTCATGTACCCGCCGTACACGGCCAAGAAGGTGAAGGTGTTGCGCAAGGGCATGGTGATGCCCGACCCGCGCGACCTCGCCGCCAAGGCACGCAACGTCTTCCGTCACAAGTGAGGCGAGCGACAGCCGCTATGGCGTGAGCAGCATGTTCACGTGAGCGGCAAGGGCCTCCACGCCCGTGCCCTTGCTGGCGCTCACCCACATGATGTCGCCGGTGTCGAGGCCGCAGCCCTTGGCGAGTTCCTTCTTGCGCGTCGCCAACTTCGACGGCTTCACCTTGTCGAGCTTGGTGGCCACCACGGTGTGCGGCACGTCGCTCTGGCGCAACCAGTCGAGCATCTGCACGTCGAGCTTGGTGGGGCCGATCTCGCCGTCGACCAGCACGAACACCAGCACCAGCGGTTCGCGCTCGATGAGGTAGTCCTCGATCATCCGCTGCCACCCGGCCTTCTCGCGGCCGGGCACCTTGGCGTAGCCGTAGCCGGGCAGATCCATCACCGTGCCGCCCGCGGGAAGGGTGAACAGGTTGAGCAATTGGGTACGGCCCGGCGTGTTCGACACCTTCGCCAGTTGGCGACGATTGGCCAGTGCGTTGATGAGCGACGACTTGCCGACGTTGCTCCGCCCCACGAGCGCGATCTCGCACGGGGAGTCGGGCAGGTCGGTGTGCCGCTTCGCGGACGTGACGAACTTCAGCTGTAGCGGCACGCTCGCCAGGCTACGCCGTGCATGGCTCAGCGGTAGGCGGCGAGGCCAGGGGTGCTGCGCAAACGGCCGTCGTGCGTGATGACCGCACCGTCGTAGCCGAGCTGATCGGCCAACCAGTCGAGGCCGTCGACGCCCATAGCGAACACCGTGGTTGCGTAGGCGTCGGCCTCGGCAAGGTCGGGGCCGACGACCGTCGCCGAGGCGACGTGGGTCACCGCGTCACCACTGCGCGGATCGGTGATGTGGGCACCGCGTTCGTACGTGCCACTGGTGGCCACCGCCAGCGGGCCCTCGCCGTGCAGCACCAGGGCCACACAGCCTGGGTGGTGCGGGTGGCGCACCCCGACTCGCCACTCGTCGCCATCGTGGTTGCGTCCTCCGACCGCCACGTCGCCGCCGGCGTTGAGGCAGAAGTCACGGACACCCTCGGTGAGCAGCATGTCGGCTGCCCTCTGCACCGACCACCCCTTCACGTACCCGCACGGATCGAACCGGGTTCCGTTCGGCGAGGGCAGGTTCCACACGTCGAACACCCCGCCGGTCTGCACGCACAGGCTCTCGCACCGACCGAGCACCTCGAGCACCTCGTCGGAAAGGTCGTCGGCGATGCACTCGCCCTGGCCGATGCGTGTCACCACGCTGTTGCCCCTGTAGGGGCTGAACACATCCTCGACATGGTGGAACCACTGCACCAGGCGATCGACCAGCGCACGATCGTGCGAGTCGACCAGGTCGATGCTCACCGTCGTGCCCATCACCGCTTCCACGTGGTGCACGCTCATCGTCAGGCCTGGCCCGATGCGGCGAGCGCGGCGTCGATGGCCGACTGCAGGCTCTCGCGGTAGCTGTTGACGGTGTAGGTCGCACCGGATATGGAGTCGACATCCGCGCTCTGGATGGCGATGGCGTTCTCGATGAGCTGCGGCAGCGCCCGCTCGTTGATCTGCACGCTCTTGCGGTCGGCATCGGGGTAGCTGAGAATCTGCACGTCGACCAACTGCCCGCCGACGTACACGGCCTGCACCTGCACCGTGCCCCACCTGTTCGTCGATGCCTCACCCACATACGTGCCGTCGATGATCTGTCCGGACGTCGACTGCGGGACGACGGTCGTCGAGGTCGTCGAGTCCGGCGAGTCCGGCGACGTTGTGGCGGTCGTGGCCGCTACGACTTCCGGGGTGTCGGTGCTCGCCGGTGTGGCCAACTCCAGCGTCGATGGGGTGTCGTGGCTCGCCTGGGCGAAGGCAGCCGTCAGGCCGAGCGTGGTGGCCACGCTGGCGGCGAGCGACAACACCTTGGCCCCGTGAGCCGGTCGCACTCGGCGGGGCGCTCGCCCGGGGGCCGCTGCGGGCGGGGGGGCAGCCACCGGGCGGCGCGCAGCCGCGCTCCGCTGTTGCAGCAGCGGGTCGATTTGAAGGGGGGTCGGACGGGTGGGGGGGGGGGCGG
>DMQJ01000237.1 GCA_003455715.1 Acidimicrobiaceae bacterium
GTCGTCGGCCACCGCGGTGACCGAGCGGCCGAGGCCGTCGGCCCACGCAACCGTCACCACGGCGCCAGGGGCGTAGCCGGCGCCGGTGACCTGCACCCGCGACCCGGCCATGATGGTGATGGCACTGGTGGCCACCCTTGGCTCGTAGTGGCCGTCGCCGCTGACGATCATCGTGGTGTAGGCGCCGTCGTCGGTGGTGACCTTCACGATGGCCGTACGGCGGCCGGAATCGGTGGGGGTGAACACCACCGACAGCTGGCACGAACCCGATGCATCCACCCGGGTGCCGGTGCACTCGTCGTCGATCACTTCGAAGTCGTCGGCGTGTTCGCCCGACACCCGCACACTGCGCACGTTGACCGGGTTGAAGGCCACGTTGTAAATGGTGAAGGGCATCGGCTCGGCGCGGTTCCCCACGACGGCTTCACGGCTGTGTGCCCCGGCGGGGCTGGGTGCCATCGACGGATCGCCGCCGAACCCGCGCAGCGTGGACTGCACCGCCATCGGCTGGTACAGGTCGGGGAGGTCGAGCTCGGCCGACAGCTCGGTGGCCGGGTCGATGACCACCGGGTTGAGTTCGTTGGGCACCGCAGCCTTGGCCGCCTTCAATGCGTCGGCGCCTACTTCGGAGCCCATTTCGGCGACGGTGAGGGTGGCCTCCTGGGCACCTTCCACCATGGGCATGAACATGAGGGTGACGGTGCACACGCCACCGGGCGGCACGGGCACACCGCGCTGCTCGACGCAGGTGCCGCCGCTGACCAGGAAGTCGGGCTGGTCGATGGTGACGATGCCGGGGGTGAACGACGACGGCCCGTTGTTGGTGACGTTGAGCACCCACTCGGGCCCCGGGAAGCTGACGGCCACGGTGCCCATGTCGAGGTCGGCGAGCCCGAGTTGCGGCGTGGCATCCACCACGGCGACCTGACGGCCCTGCACGGCGGGCGTGCCCGCGGCGGCGTAGACGCTGCCGGCCAGCGTGTCGAACACAACGACGCGACCATTCGCCGACAGACGGGGGTGGCTGTTGGCGGCAGGGGCGGGCGTGGTGCCACCAGGAAGCACGTTCACCCGCGTGGCAGTACCGAGGGCGGGCACGGTGCGCACGATGTCGCCGTCGGTGCCGTTGCCCACGCCTGCGGCACGAGCAGCGAAGAGATTGGAGGCACGGGTGACGAAGACGAGTTCGTCGCCTCGATGGTCGAGCGAGGGTTGCGTCGACGCTGCGTTGGCGCCCACCGGGGCCGCAGCGGGGTCGCCGGGAACCCGGCTGGCGAGCCGTAGCGAACCGCCTTCCAGTTCGACGATGTAGACCTGCGGCACGCACTCGACGGCGCATGGCGGGAGGGTGGCGCCCGGCACCAGGTTGGAGGCTGTTGACACGAAGGCCACGGTGGACCCGTCGCCCGACACGGTGGGGCTGGTGCTGTGCCCGGTGTCGGGGCCGGCGGGGTTCGACACCCGGCGCACGTTGGTGTTGCGGTCGAGGTTGTCGCGCTGCCACACGAACACGTGGCTGGTGGCGAAGTCGCCCGGCTGCGAGGCACTGCCCCACTCGGGCATGGCCAGCGCCGAGTTGGCGTCGCTGGTGAACGCCAGCACGTTGCCGTCGGTGCTGATGGCCGGCTCGCGCACGCCCCGGTAACGGTAGGTGCCGTCTGGCGCCAAGGCAGGGGTGCCGGCCACCGGCTGGTGCCGACCGGGGTCGCCCACCGGCACCGTGAGATCGACCACCTGCACGGCGAGCAGGTCGGGCGTGTCGGGCCCGAAGGTGCGGGTGTAGGCCACCACGCTGCCCTCACCCGACACAGCCGGCGGGTAGAGCGGGCTCACGTTGTCGCCCGCCGCCACACCAAGGCCGTCGCCGGACGTGGCCGACACGAGGTCCCACCCGCCCGAACCGTCGCAGTGAGACAGCACGGTGCGGTAGACGTCCCACCGAGCGCCCTCGTTGTCGTCGCGGAACAGATCGAACGGCATCTCGGTGATGGCCGTGACGGTGCAGCCATCGGCACTGATGACCGGCCGCACCGTGTTGCCGACGGGCACCCCCTCCACCAGGGTCGACAGTTCGGTCACGACGCCAGCGGTGCGGTCGAGCAGGTAGACGGTGCTTCCGCGGGAGTCGCCAGCGGCGGGCGCTCCTGCGTAGGCCACCCACCGGCCGTCGGCCGACACGGTGGGGGTTTCCGACACCGTGGGCTGCACCACGGCGACCGACGACGTGCCGGCCGAAGCGGGCAGTTGGGCGGTGCCCGGTGCGGTGGCGCGAGACGCGAACGCCGCGGGGGAAATGCCCACCGCCACGCCCACTACCACGGCCAGGCTGGTGGCCTGCCGCCGGGTGATCGAGATGCCTCGCATGATGTGTGTAACGCCGCTCCACCGAGTGTGGCGCCGGAGCCGATCCTACTCCACGGTGGAGAGCGATCGTTCGAGCGCCGACACCAAACCCGGCAAGGAATGATCGGCTGCGACCAGGGTGACCTTGAGGCCTGCAGCCTGCGCCGCGGCCGCCGTCTGCGGGCCGATGGCCACCACGACGGGTGGGGTGCTGTCGCCGAACACAGCCGCCCACGCGCGGGCCGCCGAACCACTGGCGAACAGCACGGCATCGGCCGAGAGGGCGGCCAGTTGCTGACCGGCTGTGGGGCGAGCGGGCACGCTGCGGTACGGGGTGACCCCAGTGACGGTGTGCCCCGCCGCCGCCAGGCCGTGGGCGAGCGTGGGTTCAGCATCCACCGCCTGCACCAGCAGCGTGCGGGCGGGGCCAGGGGGCATCTCGGCCAACAGCCCTTCGGCGCTCTGGGTGGCGGGCACCAGCGCCACCTCCACCCCACCTTCCTGCAGGGTGCGGGCGGTCACCCGGCCCACTGCTGCGACCCGTTGCGCAGCCGCGGCGCGATGGACGGCACGGTAGGCCTCGGCGCCATTCGGGGAACTCACCACCAGCCAGTCGAAGTCGGCCGGGTGGAGGGCAGCCAGTGCTGCAGCCTGCGGGGGGATCGGCTCGATGTCGATCAGCGGCATCACCACGGGCACGGCGCCGCGATCGCGCAGCAGGTCGGCC
>DMQJ01000320.1:0-1182 GCA_003455715.1 Acidimicrobiaceae bacterium
GCGCAACCGACGGGGCCGCGAAGTGGGGAAGCTCACAGTGTCGAAGCGTATTCCAGGGGCCGGTGGTTTCCATGGCTGACACCCGTCGCGCCACCGACCTGCCCGGCGACGAAGTGACGGCTGCCTCGCTGGAGCAGCAGGCCATCGAGGCCCGCCGCGCCGGCGACTTCAACGGTGCCGCCACCCTGTTCTCCCGAGCCGCCGACCTGATCCCTGATGAGCAGGCCCGCCTGCACCTGCAGATCCGCCAGGCGTGCTGTTGGTTGGCCATCGAGCGCTACGACGATGCGGCCTCGTTGGCCCAGGTTGTGGCGCAGCGGGCGAGGGCCGAGCAGTACCTCCCCGAACTGGCCGACGCACTCGGTGTGATCGCCGACAACCATGTGCGCTGCGACCGCCTTGCCGAAGCGGCACACGCGTTGAGCGAGGCGATGTACCTGCTCGACCGGCTGCCCAACGAGCCCGAGCACTACGACGTGATCCACAACATGGGGGTCACCTACGCGCACTCGGGCTTCATGGAGGCCGCGCTCGAGCTGTTCGACCGGGCGCTGCGGGTGGCCGACAACGACGACGACCGCCAGTTCACCTACGCCAGCATGACCTCCGCGTACCACTACGCGGCCCAACGCGAGCAAGACCCGCTGGAGCGCAACCGCCTGCTCCACGACGGCCTCTATGCGGCCACCGCGGCACTTGATCCGGCAGGTGCCCGCGAGGTGCTGAGCATGGGCACTGCGCTGGCCCACCGGTCGATGATGCTCTGTGAGGTGGGCCACTACCACGCCGCCATCACCGACGCGAGGGCCGCACGGGCCATAGCCGCCGAGCACGGAATGATCGAGGAGCAGGTGATCGCCATGGCCGGCGAGGCCATCGCCACCTGGCGTTCGCAGCGAGAGCCTGACGTGCTGGGCTTGGTGCGCGACACGTTGGCGCTCGGCGGCGAACTGAACCTCACCGGCAACCTCGGACCGTTGCAGGCAGTGGAGGTGGAAATCCTGTGGGCACTCGAGCGCTTCGACGAGGCCCGCGCGGCGCTGGAGCGCTCCCAGCGCGACACCTTGCGCCGCCTGTACGACGAGCGCGCCGCCCGCTGGGAACACGTACGCCTCGGCGTGGAGCACCTGCGGGTGGAGGCGTTGAGCACCAGCGACCCGCTCACCGGCCTGCCCAACCGGC
>DMQJ01000320.1:1362-1748 GCA_003455715.1 Acidimicrobiaceae bacterium
CTCACCGGCCTGCCCAACCGGCGCCACCTCGACACCATCCTCCCCGACGCATTCGATGGCACAGCACCGGTGTGCGTGGCCGTCATCGACCTCGATGGCTTCAAGCAGGTGAACGACGAGCACGGCTACATGCTCGGCGACACCGTGTTGCAGGAAGTGGCCGGGTTACTCGAGCGCGTGTGCCGTCGCAATGACGCCGTCGTGCGACTCGGGGGCGACGAGTTCGTGATGGTGTTGCGCGACACCTCCCCGGGAGATGCCCGAGCCGTGTTCGAGCGCGTGCGGCAACTCATCGCCGCACGTACGTTCAACGGGTTGCCGACGTCGGTGCGGCTCACCGCCAGCGTCGGCGTCGCCGTGGGCAGCGCACCAATGGACTCGAGCCG
>DMQJ01000320.1:1919-2280 GCA_003455715.1 Acidimicrobiaceae bacterium
CAGCGCACCAATGGACTCGAGCCGCGTACTGGCGCAGGCAGCAGAGGCGCTGCAACTGGCCAAGCGCGGCGGCCGCGACCGTATCTGCTTCCGCTGACCGGTAGCGTTCCGCCCGATGGCAGCGCAGGCGTGGTTCCAACAGGGTGATGTCGACGTGCAGCCGGGCACCACTGCGGTGCTGCAGCTCACGGTGATGAACCTGGCCGACACCACCGACTCGTTCGTGGTCACCCCCTACGGCATGGCGGCCGGCTACACCACCATCCAGCCGGCGATGCTCACCCTGTTCGGCGGCGCGCAGGAAACCATCGACGTGGAGTTGCGGCCGCCGATGCTGCCCAGCACCACCGCCGGCCCCACC
>DMQJ01000320.1:2433-2716 GCA_003455715.1 Acidimicrobiaceae bacterium
CCCAGCACCACCGCCGGCCCCACCTCGCTGAGCGTGCGCATCGTGCCCCAGCACGACCCCGACAACATCGCCACCGCCGAAACCACCATCGTCGTCGGTGGCAGCTTCGACCGGCGCATCAACCTGCTGCAGCCCGCCCAGCGCGGCCGGCGCGGTGCGGGGTTCGAGATGATGGTCGACAACAAGGGCAACACGCAGGCCAACGTGCGGCTGCACCTCGTCGACCCGTCCGGCCGAGTGGAAGGCGACTTCGATCCGCCGGCCGCCGGCATCGAGCCCGGTG
>DMQJ01000056.1 GCA_003455715.1 Acidimicrobiaceae bacterium
CCTGCAGCAGCGGCGCAAGCGAGCCTATGGTCCACATCGACCCATCGATCTGGTTGTTGCGGATCGATTCGATCATCGCCGCGACATCGCCCAGCGTCGAATACCGAATGTCGTCATAGCTCAGACCAACGCGACCCAGCGTTTCCCCCAGCGTGAGGTAATGCGCCGTGCCGGGGGCCGAAGTGGTCAGCGTCAGCCCACGCAGCGCCGCGATGCGGTCGTTGACCGGCGCATCGGGGGCCACACCCAGACGGGCAACGGTCGCGGCTGACAGGAAGATCTCGTTGATCGGGCCGGTCAGCACCGCGACGGCGCGCAGTTCCGCACCCTCGGCGATGGCATCCGTGCCGGTAGGAGTGCCGACCTGGCACAGTTCGACCGCCTCGGACAGCAGGGCGGCGATGCAATTGGGAGACTGACCGCGCAGGTCGGTCACTTCGATGGTGATGCCATTGTTGCCGAAGACACTGGGGTCGACCATTGCCATGATCAGCGGCCCATGCGCGACCGAGGTCGAGGCCGTCGCGATGCGGACAACGTCCTGCGCCATCGCCGAGGTTGCGGACAGTGCGAGCGCGCCCGCCAAGACCAACGAATGAGTTCTCATGATGCTCCTCCCGGTTTGCAAGGTAGCGAGGCCTCCACCTGCTCGCGCCCGAGCCAAATGGCCGACGCACGAATCCCTACCCACGTCGACACTACGGGACCGGACGTCTGTCGGCAAGAATTTTTTCGGTATTGCGAAAAACATTCTCTATGTCGCCATTTTGGAAGGGGTTTTCCACGACAGCTCACCGCTCACCACAGAGTTGCCCATACATGTTATGCGGTATTCCTGGCTCGAAATGGACCATGACTGACCTCGACAGGACGGCTGAGGAAATCTGGGCCGTCCTGACGCCGCAGAACTCAACCAGCATTCTCTATGTGCAATTCTCATATCCATCGCGAACATCGCTCCATTTGTCTGTTGACCTTCGCACAAGTCGATGTATCTTGTCCACACAACTTTTCGAATCCTGTCCCGCAAAGGAACAACCCATGTCGACCGGATCGAATACCCGTCCAGACCCACAGGATGTCGCCAAATGGATGGACCGCCTGGACCGCGCCGATCTGCTGGTCGAGGCCCGGCGACTGAAGAGGGAGGGGCACGGCGACATCGTATCCTATTCGCCCAAGGTGTTCATCCCGCTGACCATGCTGTGCCGCGACCGTTGCGGCTACTGCACGTTCGCCCAGCCGCCCGCGCGCCTGCAGTCGCCGTACCTCACCCCCGAGCAGGTGCTCCGCATCGCTTCCGACGGCGCACGAATGGGCTGCCACGAAGCCCTCTTCACGCTCGGCGAGGCGCCGGAAGACCGCTACGAGGTGGCGCGGGAATGGTTGAGCGCCAATGGCTACGACTCCACGGTGCACTACCTGCACGCGATGGCGGGCCTGGTGTTGCGCGAGACCGGCCTACTGCCCCATGCCAATGCCGGCGCGCTCAGTGAGGACGAGGTGCGCCTCTTGGCCGAGGTGAGTCCGAGCCAGGGGATGATGATCGAGACGCTGCGCGACGATTTGCCCTGCCATCGCGGCGCACCCGACAAGACGCCGCAGCGGCGTCTCGACACGCTGGAGGCCGCAGGCCGAGCTCGTGTCCCGTTCACCACCGGCATCCTCGTCGGCATCGGCGAGACCCGCTCTGACCGCCTCGCCGCGCTGGTCGCAATCGCCGACAGTCATCGTCGCCACGGCCATGTGCAGGAGGTGATCGTGCAGAACTTCATGCCCAAGCCGGGCACGGGGATGCAGCACGAGCCGCCCTGCCCGCACGACGAGTTCATGTGGAGCATCGCCGCTGCCCGCGTGCTGCTGCCGCCCGACATCCACCTGCAGGCGCCGCCGAACCTCAGCGACGACTTCGGTGTGCTGCTCGACGCCGGCATCGACGACTGGGGCGGGGTCTCGCCAGTCACCCTCGACCATGTGAACCCGGAGCGTCCGTGGCCGGCCCTGGATCGTCTGCGCGAGGTCACCGAGGCACGTGGTCACAGCCTCGCGCCGCGCCTGACGATCTACCCGGAGTTCGTTCGCCGACCCGACGAGTGGCTGCACCCGCAGTTGCGTTTCCCGGTGCTCGACCGCAGCGACGCCGAAGGCCTCGGCCGCGACGACCCTGGAGCCGTGTGGCCGGAGAAGGTCACCGCGGCCGACGTGGTGCAGGACGGTGCCGAGGTGGTGCTGGTGGGCCACCGCAGCACCCAGTGGTACAGCGGCGCCACCAACCCGCCGCCCACCCTGCTTCCTGCGCCCGCGGGTCATGCGTCACGGGTGCGCGGCGCAGTGGCAGAGGTGCTTGCCGGCGTGCAGGCAGGGCAAGAGGTGGGCTTCGACCAGATCGTGTCGCTGTTCCGCGCTCGCGGTCCCGAGGTGACCGCCGTCGCCGAGGTGGCCGACCAGTTGCGTCGCGAGGCCGTCGGCGACGCCATCACGTGGGTGCACAACCGCAACATCAACTACACCAACGTGTGCACGTTCAAGTGCAAGTTCTGCGGCTTCAGCAAGGGACCGCTGAGTCTCAACCTGCGCGGCACCCCCTACTTGTTGACGCTCGACGACATCGCCCAGCGAGCCCGTGAGGCGTGGGACCTTGGCGCCACCGAGGTCACACTGCAGGGCGGCATCCACCCGAGCTTCGACGGCGACTACTACATCGACGTCGCCCGCGCCGTGAAGGACGCCGTGCCCGACATGCACGTACACGGGTTCACCGCGCTGGAGATCACCGAAGGTGCCCGGCGCCTTGGCGAAGACCTCCACACCTACCTCGGCCGCTTGAAAGAAGCCGGCCTGGCGAGCCTGCCCGGCACCGCGGCCGAGATACTCGACGACGACGTGCGGGCCGTGCTGTGCCCCGACAAGATCACCACCGACGAGTGGCTCGACTGCCACGCCGCCGCTCACGACATCGGCCTGCGCAGCAACGTCACCATCATGTTCGGCTCCATCGAGCACCCGGAGAGCTGGGCTCGACACATGCTTCGCACCCGCGAACTGCAGAAGGTCACCGGCGGGTTCACCGAGTTCGTCGGCCTGCCGTTCGTGCACATGGCCTCGCCCATCTACCTGCAGAAGCTCTCGCGCCGCGGCCCCACCTTCCGTGAGAACCTGCTCATGCACGCAGTGGCGCGCATCGTGTACCGCGGCCTCATCGACAACATCCAGCTCAGTTGGGTGAAGATCGGAGAGGCTGGCGCCCTGCAGTTGCTGCAGGCCGGGTGCAACGACCTCGGCGGCACGCTGATGGACGAGAACATCTCGCGCGCAGCGGGCGCCGCTCACGGCCAGGGCATGACCGAAGATCGCTTCACCGACCTCGTGGCGCCGCTCGGCCGTCGCCTGCAGCAGCGCACCACCACCTACGGGTTGGTCGACGCCGTCACTCGCTGAGCGCTGCGTCCACCGCTGCGAGGGCGTGCAGGCGCGTGGTGGGGAAGTAGGGCACGGGCACGTCGTCGGGCCCGACCAGCAGCTCGATCTCCGTGCAACCGGCGATCACGCCTTCGGCGCCCCGCGCCAGCAGCTCCTCGATCACGCCTAGGTACGCGGCCTTCGATTCGGGGCGCACGACGCCGCGCACGAGCTCGCCATAGATGACGTCGTGCACCGTGGTGCGGTCGGGCTCGTCGGGCACCAACACGTCGAGGCCGTGACGCTGGTGCAGCCGGTCGCGGTAGAAGGCCTGCTCCATCGTGTACCTCGTGCCCAGCAGCCCAACCCGCTGCACGCCTGCCCGTTGCACTGCGGTCGCAGTGGCGTCGGCGATGTGGAGGAACGGCACCTCGGTTGCGGCTTCGATGGCGTCCGCCACCCGGTGCATCGTGTTGGTGCACAGCACGAGGAGTTGCGCGCCCGCGTGCGCCAGGTCGCGGGCGGCGCCGGCCAGCACGTCGGCTGCGGCCTCCCAACGACCTGTTGCCTGCAGCGCTTCGATCTCGGCGAAGTCGAAGGAGCGGATGATGAGGTCGGCGGAGTGCGTGCCGCCGAGCCGTTGACGCACCTCGGTGTTGATGAGCCGTTCGTACTCGATCGACGACTCCCAACTCATTCCGCCGAGTAGGCCGATGCGTTTCACAGACCGACCTCCGGCACAGAGCGCTGAGTTCCGGGGAGAGGGCTCGAACCCCTATATGCAGGACCAAAACCTGCCGTCCTACCATTGAACGACCCCGGACTGGTCGGGCCAGGATATCGACCGAGCACGAATCCGCAGCGCTGGTTTGGTGCGGCGGTTGGTTGCCGATAGCGTCTCCCGAGCTATGGGTTCACTGATCAAGAAGCGCCGCAAGCGCATGCGCAAGAAGAAGCACAAGAAGATGCTCCGCCGTACGCGGCACCAGCGCCAGCGCGGCAAGTAGTCGCTCGCCGACTCCCAACCCAGTTCGTTCTTACCGACCGTCCGCTCTCACCGGTGGGCGGTCGGTGCGCGTCAGCACCACCATCGCATCGGGAAGTGCTGCCGTAAGCCCCGGGTGGTGGCCGCGCAGGAACCAGGTAGCGCCCGAACCCGCAAGCACCGGCCGCTGTCCGGCGGCCTCACCGATGCGGTCGCGCCAGCGAGCTAACTGCGGTTCCACCACGATGGCCGCAGGCTCGAGGTCGTTCGGGCCGTCAGCCGTGGGGCCACCGAGGTCGTCCCACGCCTGATAGGCGGCGGGAGTGCTCACCGCGAGGGGAGGTATCACCAGGGTGACGTCGAGCGGCACGAATGGCAACGGTTCGACCAGCTCGCCGATACCGCGCACGCGCGCCCGGCCGCCGACGAGGCAGAAGCTCACATCCGCGCCCAGTCGGCTGGCCCCGGCGACGTCGTGGTAACCAGCCCAACGCAGCACCGCTGCAGCGTCGCTGGAACCGCCACCCAGCCCGCCGCCGTGCGGGATCACCTTGTGCAGATGCACCGAAGCCTGAGCCCCCGCCAAACGCAGCGCCTTTGCCACCAGGTTGCTGTCGTCGAGCGGCATCCCTGCCGCGAACGGGCCGTCGGCCGTGAGGCCCGAGCCGCCGGGTGTGATGGTGAGCGTCTCGGCCCACGCCAACGACACCATCTCAGCGTCGATGAGGTGATAGCCGTCGTCGCGCACCCCGGTGATGCGCAGCGACAGGGTCAGCTTCGCAGGCGCCGACAACGTGACGGGCGTGTTCACCGCGTGCCCTCCGCAGCGGTGCGGACGGCGTCGGCCAGGGTCCCCCACTCGTGCACGTCGAGTTCCTCCGGCCGCCGCTGGCTATCGATGCCTGCAGCCTCGAACACCTCGGGGGCCACCACGCCTGCCAGCGAGCGGCGCAGCATCTTGCGGCGCTGTCCGAAGGCGGTGCGTACCAGCGGGAAGACATCGTCGGGTGTGCAGGTCACCGCGGGGCCGTGGGGCCGGCGGCGAATGTCGGCCAATGCCGACTCCACCTTCGGGCGCGGCACGAACACGCTGGCGGGCACGACGCCGGCGATGCGAGCGGTGGCCCAGTAGGCCACCTTCACCGTCACTGCGCCGTAGGCAGCAGTGCGCGGCGCGGCGCAGAAACGCTCGGCGACTTCCTTCTGCACCATCACCAGCATGCGGGCGATCTGCGGCACGCCATCCAGCAGGTCGCACACCAGGGGCGTGGCCACGTTGTACGGCAGGTTGGCCACCAGCACCCAGTCGTGGTGATCTCCCAGCAGTGCCGCCCAGTCGAGTTCCATCGCATCACCTTCCACCACGGTGACGTTCGGGTGCGGCGCGACGATCTCGCGCAGCAACGGCACCACACCGCGGTCCACCTCCACGGCGGTCACCTCAGCGCCTGTCTCGGCCAACGCCAGCGTCAGCGACCCGAGGCCGGCTCCGATCTCCACCACCCGACTGCCGGGGCCGACATCGGCGATGCGCGCAATGCGGCGCACCGTGTTGGGGTCGGCGACGAAGTTCTGGCCTAGGTCGCGGCGAGGGGCAAGGCCGCCACGCTCGAGCAGTTCGTTGATGTCGCCGCGGTTGTGCACGCCTACCAGCTCATGCGCACGGGCACGGGTGCGTCGGCGAGGTTGGCGATCTCGGTGTAGATCGCCGTGTCCATCACCACGTCGGCACCGGGTGGAATGGCCTTGCCCAGGGTGTTGGTGCACGTGGTGGTCTGCCCGTTGTCGACGTTGCGAATGGTGAGGAGCACGCCGTCAGGGGCGAGCAGTGTGGTGCACGGCCGGCCGGCCGCGTTGTAGCGAGCGAACGCGGCCCGAGCGGCGACTTCGTTGGCGTTGGGCGGCGGTGGCACGGCCACGTCGACCACGCCTGGGAGCACCGGCTCGTCGTCGCCTCCCACGAATGCAGGCAGGCCAGGCTCGTAGGGGGTGGTAGGGGGTGCCGTGTCGGAACCGACTTCCTGCTCGCCGCCCACGGCCACGATGGTGTCGTCGCCAGTGTCGCGGTTGATCACCCAGAGGGTGGGCAAAGCCACGAGGGTGACGATGGAGGCGAGGGCGACGCGGCGGCGTTCGGTGGCGTTCATGGGCGTCGGGCGGGCGGTGCGGCCGGGGCGCGCACAGCGGGCAACTCAAGGCTAAGGACGCAGGGCCGGGAACGCAAGGCAGGCGTTGGCCGTGGTGACCGATGCCATGTCGGTGGCGGTGGTGCCGCGCAGGCCCGCGAGGAATTCGACGACGTGAGCCACATACGCAGGTTGGTTGGTGCGACCGCGGTGCGGCACCGGCGCCAGGTAGGGCGCATCGGTCTCGATCAGCAGGCGGTCCAGCGGCACCATGCGCGCCACGTCGCGCAGGTCTTCGGCGTTGCGAAAGGTCAGGATGCCCGAGAACGACACCATGAAGCCGAGGTCCAGCGCCGCACGGGCCACCTCGCGCGTTTCGGTGAAGCAATGGAAGACGCCGCCCACGGCCCCCTGCCCTGCCCTGCGCGCCCGTGGCCGGTGGAGGTGCTAAGATTCGCCCCTTCAGGCAGCACGCCAACCTTCCCGGGAGACTCCGCATGAAACTCGAAACCCTCGCCGT
>DMQJ01000281.1:0-3241 GCA_003455715.1 Acidimicrobiaceae bacterium
GCTACGGCGTGGCCCGGCGGTGCCTCGCCAATCACCGCCGCGGTGCAGCCCGCCGCACCGCGCTGACGGAGCGACTCGGTGCTCAGCGACCAGTCGCCGACGCCGAGCCGCTCCAGACCGACGACGCGCTCGATGCGGCGCTGGCCACCTTGGGTGCCGACGACCGTGAGATCGTGCGGCTGTGGGCATGGGAAGGTCTACCGCCGCGGGAAATCGGGGTGGTGATGTCGATGTCGGCCAACGCGGTGTCGATTCGGCTGCACCGAGCGAAGAGGTCGCTGGCCGCGCTGCTGCGCCCAGCCGTCGGCGACCACGCGGGCGGAAAGGAATCGGCGATGGATGGACACGTAGTGGGTGGAGGCACCGCATCCACCCCGAAGGAGGCACGATGAACGACGACGAACTGCTCGATCGCCTGCGCCGCGCCGACCCGATCGGGTCGGGACGCGATGGCTCCGTGGTACCCACCGACGACCCCCGGGCCGTCCGACTCATGGAGCAGATCATGAACACCCCCGAATCCGAGTCCATCCACACGACTGCGCCGGCTCTCGCTCCGGCTCCGTGGCGTCGCCGCTGGGCGTTGCTCGCCGCAGGTGGTGCTGCCGCCGTCGCCATCGTCGGCGGTGTGGTCGCCTTCTCCGGCGGCGACGAGAACGATCGCGTGGCCGGACCTCCCGCCAGCTTCAGCGTCGCCGCTCCCGACCTGATGGCGATGTGCATCGCCGTCACCGAGTACGTCCCCGACCCGGGCCTCGGTGGCTTTCGGGGCACCGTGGTGGAGGTGGGCGCCGACACCGTCACGCTCGACGTCAGCCAGTGGTACGCGGGCGGCGACGCTGCCCAGGTGGTGCTCGACGTGAGCCAGGTGGGAAGCCCCGCCCTCGACGGCGTGGAGTTCCAGCAAGGTGGCGAGTACCTCGTGGCCGTCCTCGACGGTGCGGTGCAGACCTGTGGGCTCAGCGGCCCGGTCGACGCCGCACTGGAAGCGGAGTACGCGGAGTGGTTCGCCGGCTGACCCGTTGAGGCGTCGCCGCGTGGCCGTGTCGTGGGGCCGCGATCGGTGGCGTCGGTAGCGTGGCCCGATGCTGTTGGGCATCGACACCGGGGGCACGTACACCGACGCCGTCCTCTTCGACGAGCATGACGGAGTGGTGGTGGCCTCGGCGAAGGCCCCCACCACTCATCACGATTTGGCTATCGGTGTGTGCGGCGCCATCGACGCGGTGTTGGCGACAGGGTGCGTCGATGCAGGGCAGGTGGAGTTGGTGTCGATGAGCACCACGTTGGCCACCAACGCGCTGGTGGAGGGCAAGGGCCGCCCGGTGATCGCGGTGGTGATCGGATTCGAGGCCGATGTCGTGGAACGTGCCGGTCTTGGGGACGCACTCGGCGCCGACCCGCTCATCACGCTTGCCGGTGGGCACGACCCGCACGGCAGCCCGCTCGCGCCACTGGATGTCGACCGTCTGTCGAGCGAACTTCGGGCGGCCGTCGCTGCCCGTCCCGATGTGGAAGCTGTTGCGGTCACCGCTCAGTTCAGTGTGCGCAACCCCGAACACGAGGTGGCGGCTGGCGACATCGTGCGGCGCGAGACAGGCCTGCCGGTCACGCTCAGCCATCACCTCTCCGCCCGGCTCAACGGCCCGAAGCGAGCGGTCACGGCCGTGCTCAACGCTCGTCTGGTGAGCATCGTTGACGGGCTGGTGCGCACTACGGAATCTGCACTGTCGGAGCGAGGCATTCATGCGCCGCTCATGGTGGTGCGCGGCGACGGGTCATTGGTGAGTGCCGCCTTCGTGCGCGAGCGGCCCATCGAGACCATCCTGTCGGGCCCGGCTGCAAGCCTTGTCGGAGCAGCGCATCTCACCGGGCTGGCCGACGCCATCATCAGCGACATCGGCGGCACCACCACCGATATCGCTGTGCTGCACGATGGAGTGCCAGAGGTGTCGGCCGACGGCGCCTCCGTGGGTGGGCACCGCACGATGGTGTCGGCGGTTGCGATGCGTACCCACGGGCTGGGAGGCGATAGCAGGGTGCGTCACGACGAGCGCGCCGCGGGTGCTCGCCTGCTGCTCGGCCCCACCAAGGTGATCCCCCTCTGTCAGCTGGCGGTGGAGGAATCCGAGCTGGTGCATTCGATGCTGGCCGTGCAGGGCACTGCTCTGTCGCCCGGCGAGCTCGACGGGATGGTGCTGGTGGCCGAAGAGCGCGACCGGTACCTCACCGAGCTCGATGGCGTGGAGCGCGAGGTGCTCGAGCGCATGGGTGGTCGAGTCGCGGTCGCATCAACGGTGCTGGCCACGTTGAAACTGCAGAAGGTGGCCGAGCGGCTGGTGCAACGCGGTGTCGTGCAGTACGCCGCATTCACGCCCACCGATGCAGCGCACGTGCTTGGCATGCAGGCCACCTACGACGCTGCAGCTGCCCGCCTCGCTGCTTCGCTGTTCGCCCGCAAGCGCGACCGGCTGGGCAAGCATCTCGCCGCCGACGCTCACACCATCGCCCAGCTCACCATCGACACGCTTGTTCGGCGAAGCGCCGAACTCGTGCTGGCTGCCGCCCTCGAACACGACGGCCTCGGGGCGGACGCCGTACGCTCGCCAGCGGTGCAGGCAGCACTCGACCGCAGCGGACGTGCCGCTCGCCTGGCCGTCGCGCTCGGCTCACCGCTGGTCGGCCTCGGCGCGTCGGCACCCGCGTACTACCCGCTGGTGGGCGAGGTGCTCGACACACCGGTGGTCGTGCCAGCCGAGGCTGGCGTGGCCAACGCTGTTGGCGCCGTCGTGGGTCGCGTCCGTCTCACGGCCGAATGCGTGGTCACCGCGCCCCAGCCCGGTCAGTTCCTAGCTCATGCGGGGGAGCATCCGGTGATGTTCACCGACCTCGATGCCGCACTGATGCACTCCCGGCGATGCCTCTCCGACGCGCTCGCAGCCGACATGGCCGCCGCCGGCGCCCCTCAGTTCGAAGTCACCGAGCGGTGGCACGCTGAGGTGGTCGACCTTGCCGGCACCGACCTCTTCGTGGAAGGCCGTCTCACCCTCACCGCGAGCGGCCGCCCTCAACTCTCCTCCACTCCGTAAGTCCCGGCGATGTCGCGCGAATTCCGCAGCAAATTGCGGAGAACGCGCGACACGGCGGCACGGCTCGTGCCGGCCGGCACCCGAGTGGCTACTCGCGCCCCGGGAGGCGAGTGGGCACTCCGTTGCGACCTGTCACTCGGGTGGGTCGGGTC
>DMQJ01000281.1:3426-3641 GCA_003455715.1 Acidimicrobiaceae bacterium
TGGGTCGGGTCTCACTCGGGTGGGCAGTTCGCGCGCGAACACGCCGCAACCCCTCGGTGACGCGACCTTCCGCCCCTCCAGTTGGCACTCCCTCTCGGTCCTGGCAGTGTCACGCGAATTCCGCAGCCAACTGCGGAGAACGCGCGGCACAGGTCGGGGCGGCGCACGAAACCCTCCAAGGGTTCGGGCGGGAGAGGAACGGGTGCGGCGGTGAG
>DMQJ01000429.1:0-280 GCA_003455715.1 Acidimicrobiaceae bacterium
GTTCACCCCTGGAGCCGTGGGGAGTAGGGAGGCATCGTTGACGTACACGTTGCGGCAGCCATGCACTCGGCCGAACGAGTCGGCGCCGCACCGGTCGGGGTCTTCTCCCGTGGGCACGGTGCTGCACAGGTGCACCGTCATGACCGTGGCCTTGGTGGCGCTGAAGGCGGCGTGCATGCGAGCCACGTCGGTGCGTCGGCGCACCGCGGGGGCGCCGCGGAACGACGGGAAGACGGTGTCGGCACCCGCTTCCAACATCAGCAGGGTGAGGCGGGCGAGG
>DMQJ01000429.1:567-6392 GCA_003455715.1 Acidimicrobiaceae bacterium
GCGCACGCGGCCTGTGCCCTCGCTGGTGATGGCCGCGTAGTAGACGGTGATGCGCGGCCAGTCGATCATGGCGGAGCGGAACCCGCGCCACTCGTCGAGCAGGCTGAGGGCGACAAGCCCCGGGTTGCTGGCTGAACCACCGAACGACAGGTGCGGCGCGAACTCCTTCACCTGCTGGACGGGCACGTCGTCGGGAATGTTGAGCGGGTCGGGGAAGCGGGCGGCGAGCTTCACCGTGGGGTGCACGGCCAGCGAGCGACCGATGTGGCCGCGGATGCGGCTGCGCTGCAGGATGGCCGGGCTCTGGATGGCGCCGCCGCAGACGAATACGTGTCGGAAGCGGATGGTGCCGCGGGTGCCGTCGGCGAGCGTGGTACGTGCGGCGGTGGCGGTGCCGCCCGACATCTCCAGGTGATCGATGCGGCAACCCGTGGCGAGTCGGGCGCCTGCTCGCGCCGCACGGGGGAGGTAGGTGCGGGTCATCGACTGCCGCACACCCGCAGCGCCCTCGTCGTAGCGCATCCACCGGGGGATCTCCCCGTGGCGCCAGCCGAGTGCCGCTGCACCCCGGCGCATTCGCTCGCTGGGTTCGTTGGGGTCGCCCGGCATGGTGCGCACCCCGAGTTCCACCTCTACCTCGTCGGCTATGGCCAGCAGTTCCGCCGGGTCGAAGTCGTCGATGCGGAAGTCGCGCTGCCACCGCTCGAGCACGTCGCCCGGCGGCCGCCAATAGAGGCCACTGTTGATTTCGGTGCCGCCACCGGCGCAACGGCCCTCCGTGTAGGCCACGGAGGGCAGGCCGAGGGCGACGGTGACGCCGCCGTTTCGGTACTGGCGGTCCATCTGGTCGAGCGAGAACGGCACGGTTGCGCCCTGTGGCACCCAGTCGCCTTCCTCCACGACGAGCACGTCGAAGCCGGCCTCGGCGAGCACCGTGGCAGTGGTGGCGCCTCCAGCGCCCGAGCCGATCACCAGCACCTCTGCGTCCATCTCGGCGGTGGCGGGGGCGGCCATCATGGTTGCGCTCCGTCGGGCCGGGTGGCCGGCCAGTGCTCCCACACGTAGGCGAACCCGAGCGAGCGAACCAGCCGCGGGTACTCGGCCACGAGCGGCAACGGCAGCTTCATCAGCAAGCGTGCCAGCCCCCAGCCGCCAGGCACGGCAAGGACGAGGCGGAAGAACGAGCCGATGATGAGCACTCCGAGGCGGGTGAAGTCGGGCAGCCCGTCGACCCGTCGGGCGACGAACCCCACGACCTCTCGACGCTGTGGCCCGGGAAGCGCAGGAAGGTCGGTGGCCAGCAACCGGTCGGCGAAGTCGCCGACGACACGGAGAGCCTGGACCGATCGCATGAGCAGCAGCAGCGTAGCGGTGAGGGAGGAGGGTCCGGGGGCTAGCATCGCCCGTCGTGCGTCCGGTCGTCGTACTACCCACCTTCAACGAACGCGAGAACATCGTCGCCATGCTCCAGGCGCTGCGGTCGACCGTTCCCACAGCGCACATCATCGTGGTCGACGACCTCAGCCCCGACGGCACCGGTGATCTGGCCGACGAGCAATCGACAGCACTCGGCAACATCACGGTGATCCATCGCGACGGGAAGCCGGGGCTCGGAGCCGCCTACCGACATGGTTTCGAGCGGGCCTTCGCCGAGGGTTTCGACGTCGTGGTGAGCATGGATTGCGACTTCTCGCACGACCCTGCGGTGATTCCCACGATGCTCAGTCTGGTGGAGGGGGGTGCCGACGTGGTGATCGGCAGTCGCTACGTGGAGGGTGGAGGCACCCAAGACTGGCCGCTGCGTCGCCGTCTGCTCTCGCGCTGGGGCAACCGGTACACCGGGATGCTGTTGGGTACCGGTGTACGCGATTGCACCGCCGGCTTCCGCGCCTACCGTGCGTCGGTGCTGCAGGGCATCAGCCCGTCGAGCACATCCGCCGAGGGCTATGCATTCCTCACCGAACTCACTCGGCGCCTGGCTCGCAGCGGGGCCCGACTGGTGGAAACTCCGATTCTGTTCAAAGATCGTGAGAAGGGCACCAGCAAGATGTCGGGTCGCATCATCGTGGAGTCGATGCTGCTGGTCACCGGCTGGGGTGTGGTCGATCGGTGGAGGGCAGTGCGCAGGAAGCTGCGCCGGTGAGCGACCGGGCGCTGCGGCGCTGGTTGGGTGGCGCCTTCGCTGTCCCGTTCGTGGTGGCGCTGGTGGTGATCGGCCGCAAGGGATGGACCCCGGTGCTCGACATGGCGATGACCGAGTTCCGTGTTCGCGATGTGGGAGGGCGCCATACTCCACTCATCGGGTTGCCCGGCCGCATCGGCAGGTTTCCCGAGCAAGGGAGCCACCCGGGCCCGCTCAGCTTCTATCTGCTTGCTCCGATCTACCGCCTGTTCGGCGCCACCGCCTTCGGGCTGCTCGTCGGTGCCGCAATCATCAATCTCGCGGCTGCGTGGGGCTGCCTGTGGGTTGCGCTGCGGCTGGGCGGGCGCCGCATGCTGTGGGCGGTGGCAGCCGTGGTCGCGGTGGCGATGGCATGGCTGGGCGCGGGAGTGCTCACCCAGCCATGGAACCCGTACCTGCCGCTCGTGCCGTTCCTGTTCGTTCTGTTGTGCACGTGGGCCATCGTGCAGGGCCATCAGTCGCTCCTCGTGTGGCAGGTGGCGGTGGCCACGCTGTGCGCCCAGACTCACGTGCCGTACCTGAGCTTGTGTGTGGCCATGGTGGCGCTTGCGTTCGGCTCGGTGGCTTGGCGTTGGTGGCGTGAGCGACCAGCGGGAGGACGCTTTCCGGCCCGCCCGGTGGGCCTCGCGTTGGGTGTCGGCAGCGCACTGTGGTTGCCGGTCTTCGTCGACCAGTGGCGCCGCGACCCCGGCAACATCACCATGCTCCGCAAGCACTTCCTCGACCCGCCGGAGGTGCCGCAGGGACTCGTCGACGGCGTCGAGACCGTACTGCGGCGCTTCGACCTGGTGCATCTGGCCACACGGCTGGTACAGCGTCCTTCGTTCTTCCTCGATGCGGCCGCCGACCAGGAAGGTGGTCAGTGGTGGTTGGGAGCGGTCCTCGTCGCCGCCTGGGTGGCCGCCGTGGTGCTGTACCGCCGCACCGGCGAGCAGCGACTGCTCGGTCTGCACGTGGTGGTGGGGGTGGGCACGTTGCTGGGCATGGTGTCGACCGGCCGCATCTTCGGGCGCGTGTGGTACTACCTCACCTTGTGGGCGTGGCTGCTCGCGTTGCTCGCGGCGCTGGCCACCGTGTGGACGGCGTGGCGGCTGTGGGCCGGCAGCCCCCGTGCCGCTCAGTTGGGGTCGGCTGCGCCGCAGGGGGCTGCGGCCACTCTCGTGGCGCTCGCCCTGCTGGCGTTCACCATCGACGCCGCCCAGGCCGAGCCACCCGAGGACGAACTCGGCTCCACCCTTGAGGCAGTTGTTGGGCCCACCGCCGCAGCCGTACGTGCCGGTGTAGGGGCCGCCGACGGAGCCGACGGTGTCTACATGATCATCTGGGACGACGCCTACTACTTCGGGTCGCAGGGATACGGCCTCATCAACGAGTTGGAACGCGAGGGCCTCGACGCGCGCGGCTACCCCGTGTACCGGGTGCCGGTCACCGCACATCGCATCGTCGCCCCTGCTGACGCTACGGCGGAGATCGTGTTGGTGACAGGGGTCAACATCGATCGCTGGCGGGCGATCGACGGGGTGGAGGAAGTTGCCCACCACGAACCCCGTTCGGCGGCCCAACTCGACGAGTTCGCCCGTCTGCGTACCGAAGTGCTTGCGCTGCTGGCCGACGCAGGTCGAGACGACCTGATCGATCTCGTCGACACCAACCTGTTCGGGGTGACGCTGCAACTCGACCTGCCGTCGGGCGTGCTCGACCGGGTGAGCCGCATGCTGCTGCTCGGCCAGGAGACTGCAGTGTTCGTTGCATCCCCGGGAACGTTCGAGGCCAATGCCTGATCGACTGCGCCGTGCGGCCGGTCGGCTGGCCCGATGGCTGGCGCGGTGGCTGGACCGCTGGCCGGAGATCGTCGCGTTGGTGCCGCTGATGGCTGCTGCAGCGCGGGCGCTGGCGGCCGGGTGGATTCCCGTGGGGGAGAACGCTGTCATCTCGTTGCGGGCAGCCGATGTACTGACAGGCGATCACCCGTGGGTGGGCACGGCGTCGTCGGTATCGGTGAGCAGCGGCGCAGCGGTGAACCATCCCGGGCCCGCCTTGTTCGATCTGCTCGCCCTACCGGTGAAGCTCCTCGGCCCCGGCCCTGGTGTGGTGCTCGGGCTGCTGGCCCTCCACTCGATGGTCACCGTCGTGGCGGTGCGGGCGGCGCGGCGATGCGGTGGCCGCACGGCGGCGCTGCTGGCCACGGCAACCTTCGTCGGACTCAGCGTCACTCTCGGGCCGGAGTTGGTGCTCGATCCGTGGAACCCGCACGTGCTGCTGATGCCGCTGTTGGCGTTGCTGTGGTGTGTCACAGCCGTCGGTGCGGGCCGCTCGGAGTACCTCCCCTGGGCTGCCGGGCTTGGTTCGCTGGTGCTGCAGATTCACGTCAGCACTGCGCTGCTCGTGCCGTCGATCGTGGCCGTGGGGTTGTTCGGCGCGTGGCGCACCGGCTCATCGTCACCTCCGTGGCGCGCCACGGCCATCGTCATTGCGGCGTTCTGGGTGCAGCCCGTGTGGCAACAGTTGTTCGGTGCCGGCGACGGAAACCTGTGGGCGCTTGCCAGCAGCGGTGGCGGTGGAGGTACCCGGGTCGGACTCCGGCTGGGTGCTCGCCTGGTGGCCGACGTCGTCGCCGTCCCTCCGTTCTGGATGCGGCCATCGTTCGAGCGCACCTTTTCGGATCTGCCACTCATCGGCCCCGCCGGTGAGTCGTTGCCCACGCCCGGCTGGCTCGTCGGTTCGGCCCTCGCCGCGCTGCTCATGGTGCTGCTGCTCGGATCGCTGAGCGCGCTCGCCGTCGCCACATGGCGGCGCGGGTGGCACGCACCTGCCACCGGCTGTGCGGTCGCAGTGGTCGCACTCGCGATTGCAGTGGCGTCTGCGTCGTCGATTCCGAGAGTTGGCTACGGCGTTGCGCCCCACCAGTTGAGGTTCCTGTGGCCGATAGCACTGTGGTGGATGGCAACGATGGCGTGGGCGGTGTGGGTGCTCATCGGCGCAGCGCGTCGCCCCATCGCGATGCGCTCGATGCGTGTCGTCGCCACCATCGCACTGGCGGTGGGCGTCGTCGGCTCACTGCCCTCGTATCCGCAGGCGGTGGGAGTCGCTCGGGCAACGCTGTCGATCGACGACGTGCGGCGCTTGGTGGAACAGATCGAGACGGTCGACCTGCCGCCCGTGCGGTTGGCCGAGGGCGGGTTGTGGATCGGCGAACCATTCACCATTCCGGTGTTGGAAGCGTTGTGGGCCGACGACCAGCCCGTGTGGGTCGACGATGCGGGCGGGAGTCAGTTCGGCCGCCGACGGGTGTCGGCGCAACCGGTGGGCGCCGTGCTCTACCTGCGAGCCGGTGCCGAAGCGCTGCTGTGCGCCCCAGGTGCTCTCCGCATCGCGCTTGTGACACCAATTGATGCAGCCACCCTGGCCGACCCGGCCGCGCTCGCGGAGGCCGCCCAGACCGCCGACCTGCGCACCGTCGCAGTGTTCGTCGAAGGCGACGATGGCTCGCTGCCCGTGGGCGTGGTCGGAGCGGCTGGGGCGGGGGGTTCGTGATGGCCCGCGCACCGGGGCTAGTCACCCGGCTCGTGGCCCGGCTGGGGGGCTGGGTGCGCACGGGGTGGCGGGGACTCGGTCACTGGGGGGGGGGGGGCTGGGTGGGCGG
>DMQJ01000126.1:0-1019 GCA_003455715.1 Acidimicrobiaceae bacterium
CCGGTGGTGCCCGAGGTGTAGAAGATGGTGGCGTCGTCGTCGGGGTCGATGGCCACCTCGGGCAGGGTGCCCGGGTCGTCGGCGGCCATCACGTCGGCCCAGCGGGCGGCGTTGGGGGGAAGCTCGCGGTCGGTGCGCACGGTGACGACGTGCAGCGGGTGGGGGAGGCGCACACGCACGGCCTCGAGGATGTGGCTGGCACGCTCAAGCCGCTCGTCGTCGACGATGAGCACCTTGGGCTGGCTGTCGTCGAGCGCGTACTCCATCTCGTGCGGGGTCCACCAGGCATTCATGCCCACGCAGGCCACGCCGAGGCTGATGCAGGCCCAATAGCCCACCACCCACTCGGGGTAGTTGCGCATGGCCAGCGCCACACGGTCGCCCGGCTGCACGCCCTGGGCCACCAGGTGGGCCACCAGCTTGCGCACCTGAGCGTGCACCTCAGCGAAGCTGTAGCGCTCGTCTTCGTAGACGATGTAGGTCTTGTCGCCGTGCAGGGCGGTGAGCTCCCACAGCGCCCGCATGGTGGGCGGGGCGGAGTCGAAGACCCGCATGGGAACGCCTCGCACCTCGATGGTGCTCATGTGGAAGGGCATGCCTTCGGCTTCGAGTTCGGCTCGTGCTGCGCGGTAGTGGTCGATCACGGGTGTGGATGCTGGCAGACCGGAGGTGACGCTCGCCACACGGACGCCACCAACTACCCTCCGGCGGATGGAACGGTTGCGGGTCGGCGGTGACGGGGTGGCGCGGTGCTGGTGGTGCGGCGACGATCCGCTGTACGTGCGCTATCACGATGACGAGTGGGGCCACGAGGTCACGGCCGACACCCGGTTGTTCGAGAAGGTCTGTTTGGAAGGCTTTCAATCGGGCCTGGCCTGGATCACCATCCTGCGCAAGCGGGAAGGGTTCCGTGCTGCTTTCGCCGGGTTCGACATCGACGCCGTCGCCGCCTTCGGCCCTGCCGATGTGGAGCGCCTCGTGGCCGACGCTGGCATCGTGCGCCATCGCGGCAAGATCGA
>DMQJ01000126.1:1175-1422 GCA_003455715.1 Acidimicrobiaceae bacterium
CCATCGCGGCAAGATCGAGAGCACCATCAACAACGCGGCTCGGGCACGGGAGGTGCGCGATGAGTTCGGCTCGCTGCACGCCTTCTTCAGCGGCTTCCGCCCCGAGCGCCATCAACAGCCCACGCTCACCAGCGAGTTCCACGCCACCACTCCCGAGAGCGTCGCCCTGTCGAAAGCGCTGAAGAAGCGGGGCTGGAGCTTCGTCGGCCCCACCACGATGTATGCGTTCATGCAGGCGATGGGCCTG
>DMQJ01000126.1:1628-2006 GCA_003455715.1 Acidimicrobiaceae bacterium
CATGCAGGCGATGGGCCTGGTGAACGACCACATCATGGGCTGCGAACGAGGCGTGTAGGTCAACAACGCAGCCACGACGAGCGGTGCTGCGCCCCCCCGTCGTGCGCAACACCACTCGTCGTGGCTGGTCGAGCCGTTCGCCCATCAGAACGAGCGTCGGCTCAGATGTGGCGGTGGTTCACGCTGGGCGGCGGGAACGCACCAGGAGCACGCTGCCGAGCACCAGCAGGCAGCTCGCGATCAGTGAGATCGGCGTCGATGGCGACCCCGTCGACGGCAGATTCCGTCCGCCAGCAGTGGTCGTCGGGCCACTGCTGCCGCCTCCGCTGGAGGTGGTGGTGACGCCGCCGCCGCTGTCGCCGCCGCCGTTGTCGCCAC
>DMQJ01000126.1:2183-2349 GCA_003455715.1 Acidimicrobiaceae bacterium
TCGCCGCCGCCGTTGTCGCCACCGTCGCTGCCGCCGTTGTCGGTGGTGGACGTGGTGTCGTCGTCCGGGGTCGACGACGTGGTGGTGTCGTTGTCGTCCTCGCAGGCGACCCACGTGCCGGTCAGTCGCGGGCTCTGGAAGGTGGAGCCGGACGACACGTGGGGGC
>DMQJ01000126.1:2562-2741 GCA_003455715.1 Acidimicrobiaceae bacterium
TACGTGGGGCGTCCCGACCGAGTCGTGCACGAACGAGGGGCCACCCGCACCGCCGCCGGAGACGTTGTAGCTCACGGCAGAGTTGTTGGCGCCGCCGCCGCCTCCGCCACCTCGCCCATAGCCTGCGCCGCCACCTGCGCCACTCGGCCCGCTGGGAGTGACCGCCGAGCCAGGGTCGC
>DMQJ01000214.1:0-438 GCA_003455715.1 Acidimicrobiaceae bacterium
CAGCGACTCGACGACACCGCCCGAAGCGTGCCCGGCAACATCGTGCAGGTGAGCGCCGGCTACGCCGACAGCCGCAAGCAGATGCTGGTGGCCAACACCGATGGCGTGTTCGTGAGCGACGAGCAGGTCCGCACGCTGCTGCGGGTGAACGTGGTGGCCGACGGCGACGGCGGCATGCAAACCGGCTACCAGAGCGCCGGACACACCATGGGTTTCGAGCTCACCGAGTTCGTCGACGTGGAGGAGTTGGCTCGCGACGCCGCCCGCATCGCGCTCACCAAGCTGAAGGCCCGTCCGGCCCCCAGTGGCGCGCTGCCGGTGGTCATCAAGCGAGGAAGTGGCGGTGTGCTCTTCCACGAGGCGTGTGGCCACGGCCTGGAGGCCGACCTCGTGGCCAAGGGTGGCAGCGTGTACCGCGGCAAGAAGGGCGAGCTGGTG
>DMQJ01000214.1:593-723 GCA_003455715.1 Acidimicrobiaceae bacterium
CGCGGCAAGAAGGGCGAGCTGGTGGCCAGCCCGCTGGTCACGTTGGTCGACGACGGCACGATGACTGGCGAGTGGGGCGCCATCGGGTACGACGACGAGGGCCACGCCAGCCAATACAACGTGCTCATCG
>DMQJ01000214.1:909-3452 GCA_003455715.1 Acidimicrobiaceae bacterium
CATCGACGACGAAGGCACGCCCACGCAGTGCACCGTGCTGATCGAGAACGGCGTGCTCACCGACTACATGTGGGACTACCTGCGGGCCCGTAAGGAAGGTCGCCCGCAGAGCGGCAATGGCAGGCGGCAGAGCTACCAGCACCTGCCGATGGTGCGCATGACCAACACCTACGTGCTCAACGGCGCGGAAGAACCCGACGACATCATCCGCGCCACCGAGTACGGCGTGTATGTGGCCAAGCTCGGCGGCGGCAGTGTCAACACGGCCAGCGGCGACTTCGTGTTCGGCATGACCGAGGCCTACCTCATCGAGAACGGGCAGATCACCGAGCCACTGCGCGAGGGCAACCTCATCGGCAACGGCCCGCAGGTGCTCCGCGACATCGATCTGTTGGGCAACGACTTCGCAATGGGCAACCCTGGCACGTGCGGCAAGGACGGTCAGGGAGTTCCGGTGGGCGACGGTCAGCCGACGCTGCGGGTGAAGAGCCTCACCATCGGCGGTACCGCGGCATGAGCTCGGTGGAGGAGCTGCAGGCCATCGCCGACCGGGTGATCGCCCAGGCGAAGCCGGGTGAACAGGTGGAGGCGTTCGTGTCGCGTGATCGCGAGACCGACATCCGCGTCTACGAGGGCGAGGTCGAGCACTTCGTCAGCGCGCAGAGCGAGGGCATCGGCATCCGCGTCATCGTCGATGGGCGGACGGGCTTTGCCTACGCGGGCACGCTCGACGAGACCGCGGTGGCGGAGGTGCTGGCCGAGGCTCGCGACAACGTCACCTTCGGTACGCCCGACGAGTGGGCGGCGCTGGCCGAACCCGACGGCGTCGATGTGGTGCCCCAGGAACTGTGGAACGAAGTGCTGGCTGGCTACTCCACCGATCGCAAGATCGAACTGGCGAAGGAACTTGAGCGTCTCGCGCTCGCCGCCGATGGCCGTGTGCGCTGCGAAGACAGCAACTACTCCGACGTCGCTGTCGAGATGGCCGTGGCCACCACCACCGGCATCCGCCGCAGCGGGCGCGAGAACGGTTGCTACGTCAGCGTCGGCACGCTCGCCGACGACGGCGACGAGAGCCACACCGGGTTCGGGTTCAGCGTGGGTCGGTCGCCCGACGACTTCGATCTCGTGAAGGCGGCTCGTGAGGCCGCCGAGCGTGCCACCCGGCTGATCGGCTCCACCAAGCCGGCGAGCAAGCGCACCACCGTGGTGCTCGACCCCTTCGTCACCGCCATGCTGCTCGGCGTGGTGTCGAGCACGCTCAACGGCGAGGCCGTGGCCAAGGGGCGCAGCCTGTTCAAAGACCGCATCGGCGACCAGGTGGCCAACCCCCTCGTCACCTTGGTCGACGACCCCACCAACCCGCTTGCCTACACCGCCACCGACCTCGACGGCGAGGGGCTGGCGGCGCGCCGCAACGCACTCATCGACGGCGGCGTGCTGCAACAGTTCGTGCACAACAGCTACAGCGCGCGGCGCATGGGCACGCGCAGTACCGGCAACGCCGTGCGTGGTGGCTTCAAGGGCACGCCCGGCGTGGGCTGCCTCGCGCTGCAGTTGGCGCCGGGCACGCGCAGCCAGGCCGAACTGGTGGCCGATGTCGACGACGGCGTGCTCATCCAGTCGGTGCAGGGTTTGCACAGTGGCGTCAACCCCATCAGCGGCGACTTCTCGGTGGGGGCGTCCGGGTTGCTCATCAACGGTGGGCAGGTGGGTGCGCCGGTGCGCGAGTTCACCATTGCCTCCACGCTGCAGCGCATGTTGCTCGACGTGGTGGAAGTGGGTGGCGACGTCGACTGGCTGCCCATGCGGTCAGCCGGGGTGAGCCTCGTCATTCGCGACATCACGCTGAGCGGCGCCTGACGGCGCGACGTTGCGGTCGAGTTCGCGAACGCCGTCGATGGCGACGCGGATGAATCCCGCTGCGAGCACGAGGAGCATGCCGACGGGCGCAAAGACGGTCGCGGCGATTTGTATGCCGCGTACCCAGCGAAGCGCGGTGATCTCACCACGCACACCGTCGATTGACTCCAGTTCCACCTGACGGAGGCGGGCGGCGAAGTTCGATTCCAGGGCGGCTACCAAGGCGTCGCGGTCGACCACCTGCAGGCCGTCCGGGCTGATCGCGGCTATCATCATGTCGTCCCACTCGAACGCCGTCTGGAGCCACCGCGAGAGGTTGGGTCCGTAGTCAGTGAGGTACACGCCGCGGAGGACCGAGTTCGGGACGGGCATGCCCGGCCCGGGGGCCACGCTCTGGTCGCCGATGAACGAGTTGGGGATGAACGTCAGCCGGTTGGCGTCGACCGACTTGCCGTCGATCAGGTCGGCCAAGAGCGGCATGGCGTTCTCTTCGAGCCACGACGAGTACCTGTGCGGGTTCTCGGAGAAGCCACGCAGCAGTTCGAGCCGTTCGTCGGACGACTTCGACACGTCCGGAATCATCAGGCCCAGTGCGAGAAGTGCGGCCCCGATGCCGGCCAGCGTCCACACCAGCCCAGCGAACCGTCTCGGCCGCACTTCTCGCACTAGATCGGAAGAGC
>DMQJ01000214.1:3657-3853 GCA_003455715.1 Acidimicrobiaceae bacterium
AGCCCAGCGAACCGTCTCGGCCGCGGTGCTCCGTCGACGCGCCGCGTCGGTGCAACGGCGATGGCGGTGTCCGACGTCACGACGGCAAGCGTACGCCCTGCCGACAGGCCCGTTTGCTGCGGCCGCACCGTTCGGATCCACAACCTGAAGGAAGCGACCGAGTGTGCACTCGCCTCCCGGGTGGTGAGTGAGCACT
>DMQJ01000128.1:0-215 GCA_003455715.1 Acidimicrobiaceae bacterium
GAGTGTGGTGGTAGAGCGCGGCCACGACGACTACGTGCTGGCGGCCGCTGCCGCTGGCGCCGACGCCGGCCGTGCGCTCACCCACGTGCAACAGAACCTGAGCGACGAGGGCGTGGACGCTGTGTCGGCCGCTGCCCTGGCTGCGCTGGTGCAGTTGGAGACGGGCGGCAAGGTCACCGCCACCCAGGCCAAGACCATCCTCGGTGAGATGGCGA
>DMQJ01000128.1:387-12415 GCA_003455715.1 Acidimicrobiaceae bacterium
TCGCGCTCACCCTCGCCCACCGAGACCATCCTCGGTGAGATGGCGAGTGGTGCGGCCGACGCCGCCGAGCCCGCAGCCATCGCTGCCAGGCTCGGCTTCGAGGCGATGGACACGGGCGACTTGGAGACCTTCGTCGATCAGGCCATTGCCGCCGACCCCGATGCCTGGGCAAAGTTCTGCAACGGCGACGGCAAAGCCATGGGTGCCCTCGTGGGCCTGGTGATGAAGGCCAGCAAAGGCAAAGCCGACGGCAAAGCCGTCACCGCCCTGCTCAACCAGAAGAAGGGCTGAGCACCGCGGGCGGCGGCGAAGGCACTCCTGCGTCTCTCTCCTGCGTCCACTTTGCGTAGTTAGAGATCTACCCTCCGTGGGCTCTTGAGATGATTGACAGCTTTCGGCTTGTGCCGTAGGGTGCCGCCGTCATCCTTCTTCTCGCCGGGAGCTAGCCGTGGCCAATGGGGGCACCTGCACCAATTGGACGCAGATGTGGATCTGTGTGATGCCCGAAGGCAACTCATTAGATGGTGTACTCTACAGCAAGGGCGGTACGACGATCGGAACGTGTATTTGACGAATGACGAAACCGTCTTGGATGACACGGAGGAGGCTCGTGGAGTACGGGAGCATGAGTTGCGCCATACATTTCAATGGGCCGCCGCTGAGCAGTACTGTGCCTTCAACTTTGCGGCGCTTCCCTGCACCTCTGTGAGCTCCGCGCAAACCATCTCTGGTGCATTCGCTGGATTCTATGCTCTGGAGTTTGCGGCGTACGGAGAATGCAACGCATATGAGGCTTGGGCAGGCTACGAGTCGGGGCGTTACGCGCAATGTTATTGAGGTCGTTCATCGTCGTAGCGGCGGTTCTAATTGCCTCTTGCGCGCCGGATCGTAAGCTAGATGAAGATCTGACAGCAAGGTCCGAATTCGGAGTACTGAGGCTTTCGGACAATGGCTTCGCGATTGTGCTGTACCCCTGTGAGCGTGCACTGATCTCATCGGTCCAACTGCGTGTGTCGGGGTGGAGTGGAACAGAAACAGTAGCCGAGATCGTGTTCGCCGAACCGATTGAGTCAAATACGCTGCTGGTGCGAGTGGATTCGAGCGCTGGATGGAACGTCCTGTTACCCGCCGACTTTGAGGCGTTTGCGAACCCTAGTTATCTCGTCACCCCTGGCTCAGGAGAACACTATTCAATCTCTGCCACTCGTGACGATGGCTCCGTCGTTACGGGAGGGTCGCGCCTGAGTTCTCGATTCGCGTTTCCGGTCGGCTCTATCGGCCTGCCGTCTGGCAACTACGACCCCGAAAAGAGCCGGTGCCCTGACGGGACGCAAGCTTGGACTTTCACGAGCTGAAGCAGGTCTGTCAGACTCTGACAGACGGCCAGTTCCCTCGGTGAGCGCGCGGTGCCGGTCATGATGATCGGTGCTGTCACATCGCTCTCAGGGTCTGTCGGATTGTTTGTGTAACCGGTCGTGATGGTCATTGGTTGACGGCCTCGATGCGGTCACCGTAGTGGATGGTGAGGGTGTTGAGGATTTGCTTCCAGCCGGCGATGCGGCCGGTCATGTTCTCTCGGTTCTTCTTGCGGTGGATCGCGATCAGGTAGAGGACCTTCATCGCGGCTTGCTCGTTGGGGAAGTGACCGCGTTGTCGCACGCCGCGGCGCAGGCGGGCGTTCATCGACTCGATCGCGTTGGTGGTGTAGACGATGGTGCGCAGCTCGGTGGGGAACTCGAGGAAGGGCACGAAGTCGTCCCACATGCGATGCCACATGTCGATCAACGCCGGATACTTGACTGCCCAGCGGTCGGCGAACGTTTCGAACTCAACTGCGGCGGCTTCGACTGTGGGGGCGGTGTAGATCTTGCGGAGCCCGCGTGTGATCGGCTGCCAGTCGGCCTTGGATGCGTAGCGCAGGCTGTTGCGCACGAGATGAACGACACAGGTTTGCACGGTCGATTTCGGCCACACTGTGCGCACCGCGTCGGGGAGCCCTTTGAGGCCGTCGCAGCACACGATCAACGCGTCGAGCACGCCGCGGTTGCGGAGCTCGGTGAGCATCGTCATCCATTGCTTGGAACCTTCGCCACCGGTCGGGCCGAGCCACATGCCCAGCACGTCGCGTTCGCCGGCGAGGTTGACGCCGATGGCCACGTAGACGGGCCGGTTGGCGACCTGGGCGTCGCGGACCTTGATGAAGATCGCGTCGATCACTGGAAGCCAAGGGCGATCCAGCGGCCGGTTCTGCCAGGCGACCATGTCCGCGACGATCGAGTCGGTGATCTTCGAGATCGTTTCGCGCGACAACTCGGTCGCGTAGATCTCCTCCAAGTGGGCCTGGATCTCACCCGTAGTCATCCCTTTCGCGTAGAGCGAGATCACCATCTCCGAGAACCCTTCGAGACGACGGGTGTGCTTGGCGACCGTGACGGGATCGAACGTCGAGTTGCGGTCCCGCGGCATCTGCACCTCCACCGGGCCGACATCGGTGATCACCGTTTTCGGGTAGGAGCCGTTGCGAGAGTTGCCCGACCCGCGGTCATCGACCGCGTAGGGTTCGTAACCGAGATGGTCATCGAGTTCGATGTTCAGCCCGGCCTGCAAGATGTTTGCCACCAGCGACGGCAACAACCCGCCCTGACCGGTCAACGCGACACCCTCGTTACGCGCCCGATCGACGAGCAGACGGGCGATCTCAGCCAACCCCGGCTCATCACCCGGCATCACCGCCGGCACTGCCGGCAACCGCGAACCTCGTTCGTTGATACTCGACATGGACATGATCCTTTCTCGCCCCAGACCACAGGTCCAGAGCGTTCAGATCACGCCGCTTACACAGAATTCCTGACAGACCCGGAGGGTTCGTGCACGAACTGTTCCGACTTCCAGAAGGTGAAAAACTTCAAGGCGTATCTCCTGGATCCGTATCACGATCTGGTGGGTCAGACCATCGCGAAACGTTCGAATGCCAGCTTTGAGAAGGGATGCGGCGGTTCCGGTGGGACTCCGGATTTATGCCGCCCCGGGCATCAGCCGATGCCGATCGGTGAGGTGAAGTACGACTCGGCATTCGGGGAGTCCTCAGGTGCCATTCAGCTCCGCCGGTACCAGCGGCTTCGATCGGATGGTGTCACTGTTCGTCGTGGTGAGTTTGGTCCGGCCGGGAGCATCGGCGTGACGATGCCGGGTGTTGGCAGCCTTTCCATCACCTATCGAGAGTCTGCTGCGACGGACAGTTTGTATCTCTATCAGGTGACGACTTGGAACACGGGCACGATGCTGCGGATGCGGGACGCTGTGTACGCGGAGAACGCTCGCCTCGGCTCTGAACGTCAACTCCAGAATGCACGGGCCGGCAACGGCGATGCTGCGTATCAACCGTCAGAAACGCTGCTGGGTGCTGGCGTCGGTCAGCCGACGATACTGCACTCTGGAGGGTTCGGCTCGGGCTGGGTCGCGGGACAAATGGTTCATCCTGTGCAGTCGGTGAGCCCCGCTGCGATGAACACAACGATCAGCGCACCGACACGTGGCCAGAGTGTCGTCGCCAATGTGATCCAGTTCCCGCAGTCTGTTGGCAACGCCCCTCGCGGTGGATGTGGTTCGGAATGCAAGGCCGCAGCATGAGCGACGCGCTGGAGGTGGAGTTGTTTGTGGAGTTCGCGTGGGCGGCAGATCCGGGTCTGGATGATGTGGAGTTGGCGGCGAGGGTGCTTGAGTGCCGGTCGATGGTCGAGTTGATGGGGAACCCGAAGTGGCGTCGGAACGGCCGGTATCTGGCGCTGCATGACGGGCGCGCCCGGCAGCAACGGATCCGCGGGTCGTGGCCCGAGGCGCTCGCTGCGGCGAGGGACTGGCCGCGGGCACACGTCACCTGCGAGGTTGGACTGCTTGGCTCGCCAGCCCATGCGATCGGCCCGATCCTGTGTGCTGCGACCAGTGATCCGAACGGGATGAGGTTGAGCCTCAGTGTTCGGACGGTTGGGATGTCGTTGAGTGAGGTGGATGGGTGGTTTGGTGTGATTGTTGAGGATCTCGGGTCGTTGGCGGCGCTGGGGGTGCCGTTGGTGGGCACTGTTCGCTGGTATCACGGGCAGAACCCGCGATCGTTCGAGTACATGCATCAGGGTGTGGGTGGTCCGCCGATGGTGTCGTATTGGCCGGCGTTGTGGCTGCCTCACTCCACGGTCGCAGTGTTGGACCTGGAGGTGGGGCGGCAAGCTGGTTGGTTGCGTGATGGCGGCCCGAATGGGGTGGTGGTGCGGTTCGCGGAGTCGGTGACGTCGGTTGTCGATGATGATCGGCGCCGTTGGCGTGCATGGTTGGAGCCGGTGCTGGACTTGAACTTCGGTGGGAACTACCTGCCGTCGGAACTGGAGGTTCGCCCGCCGGAAGTGTTGCCGGAGGATTGGCGTACGGAGCCTGCGCGAGTCTGGGGGGCGCCATCGGTGACCCACATCGTGTTGGCTCCGAGTGTGGACCCGGCGATCGAGCGGCTGGTCGAAAGGTATGGGGCGATGGGCGAGGCAGACTTTCCCGAGGGGCCGGATTCGCTGAAGGATCTGGCCAATGACGTGGTCGACCTCGACCCCCCGGACGCGACGTGAGGCCGTGCCAGTCTCCCGTGCCTACCCTCATCTACCTCAACAACCGCTACCACGACCCAGCGTTGGCCGCATTCGTATCCGTCGACCCGTTGGTGGGGAAGACTGGCGAGCCGTACTTGTATGCGGGCGGCAGTCCTTCTACGAAGATGGATCCGACTGGTTTGTTCTGGGAGTGTGACTCGCGGGCTTTGGTGTGTAGTGATCTTGGTTTCACCTTGGCGACGTCTCATGCGGCCAGCAGCGCAGGTCAGCACTCCGGCACCCAGAACCAGAGTGCGGATGGTCTACCTCGCCGCGATTTAGACTTCGAGGCTGACACGAACGCGATCGTCTACCGCTGCATCAACACCTGGCATAACTGTGCGGGGACGAACGATGGGGGTGTCACTGGTGCAGTCGCCGGCTACTTGATGGGGCTGATCGAGGCGGGGCTGCTGTCCGTGTATACCGACCCCTATGCGGGCGCCCAGTCGTTGTCGCTTGCGGATGGGGTGCCGGGCAACAACGCGTTCGTCGTGACTGCGACCGGCAACGCCGGGGACTTCATGCTCACCCTCAACACCTACCATCGCGGGTACGCGGAAGCGTGGAGCGAGCTTGCGGGTCCGTTGCAGGTGGTTCTGACCGGCGTTGCGATCTTGGGGTACCTGGCGTGTCCGTTCACTGGCGTTGGCTGTGCGGTCGGTGCTGCTGCCAGCTCTGGGGCTGCTGGCCTGGGGGTGGTCTCCACGGTGATGGCTTGCGGAGCGGAGGTTGCGTCTTTGGACTGCGGGGTCGCTGCGTTGGGTACTGCGATCGACGCCGCGACGTTCGGTGCCGGCGTGTTCGCAAGAGCTCGTTGGGCAACAGGCGCCACGAGGGCGGGTAACAGTGCCATCGACTACGGTCGGGCCCTGACCGTGCCGGGGTCTTCCGATGCTCTGGCGTTGTACGTCGAGGTGATGACGGAGAGTGGCGGAGCGATCATGGAGTTCGGGCTCAGCGCGATCCCAACGGGGGATGGCGACGAGATTGGGTTCACGCAGACGACGAGGTTCATCGGGGTGGGAGGATGATCGTCCTTGTGGTTCTCGGCGCGATCGGTCTCTTGATTGCTCGGGCGGGCCGTTTGTCGTTTGGGCGACCGGGTCCGCCCTCGAAGGCCGATGCAACGTGGGTGGGTTTGCAGACCTTTGTGTTTGTGTGGGGCTCGGTCTTCCTGTTCGTGGTGGGCCTGGTCGGCTTGGTGGTGCAGGCGCTCAGGTGACGGCGAGCCGTTCACCGGCACAGTTGAGCTCCCCAGAGGGGCGGCGCACGGGTCAAGGCTTCGCCCTCTTCGGTAGTGGCTTCCTCAACAACCGCTACCACGACCCGATGCTGGCCGCATTCATCTCCGTCTACCCACTCGTCGGCAAGACAGGTGACCCGTACCTCCACTCGAGCGGAAGCCCGATCACGCTCTCCGACCCGAGTGGGTTGGATGACGAGTTCAACCTCATTGGAGCGCTCGGCGAATGGGTGGTGGAGCAGCAGCAGAATGAGATCGCACACAACTGCATCTTGAGCGAACGTTGTGATGGTCAGGAGCTTGTTGACGCGATCGACGAGACTATGGATGATGGCCTAGGCGGCCTAGTCTTCGGCACGATCGATGTCGCAAACCAGGGAGACTGGGACAAGGGAGACGGCAACTGGAACCCGAACGACTTCCGCGCCGCCGCCGAGGGCGAACACGTCATTCAACTCCTGCTCGACCTCGGTTTCGAGCCTCACGTCGCCTACGAGCTCGCAAACCTCATCATGTCCGTCGCTCAGCGACTCCAAGATGACAACGACATCTACGAAGACATCGACGAAGAACAATCGTGGTGGGAACGAAACGCCGACACCGTAATGAAGGTCGTTGGGGTGATCAGCCTTGTTGCGGGGATCGTGTCTCTCGGACAATGTTTGTACTGCAGCTATTTCGGCGTCGTGTCCCTGATAGGGAGTGCTGCGACCACCGGCTATGCCTGCTCGCAGGGCGATAAAACCGGATGCGCGCTCGGGGTCGTTTCCCTTGGTGTGGCGAGCTTCGCAAAAAGTGCGTCAGGCCCGAGTCAATTGGCTGGGCAGGCGGCCGGAGCGGCTGGCAGCTCTGCGATTGCCAACTACGCCGCAGGCAATGGAGTGCGGTGGTACGTCGCGGCGGCAGCGCAGAGCCATCTCACAACCGCAGCAAACAGTCTAAATGTGACGGGACAGGTTCTCAAAGCGTCCTCAGTCGCGGTCGACGCTGCAAACGTGACAGTCGGCTTCCTCTCGTGAACAGTCGGCAAGAGTATCGACTGTTAGGTCGTAGCCGAAGGGGGCCGTTTACATCCGCGTCTCGCCTCTCCGGGCGTGCTGCGAGGCGTCTGCGTGAGTCGTTTGCAGGTGAAACGGGAATCATAGTTGATATCCGACAACCTGCCTTGATGATGAATGGCGTGGCGTTGGACTCGGTCTGGTGGCCTGTGCGTTGGATATGTGTAGGCGTGGTAAAGGTGCCGGTTGGAATGTACACGGTGAGGCCAGTGGCGGTTCGATGTCCTGTGGGATGGCACTCCGTCCAGTTCTGTGACGGCGGGCTTCGTCTTGTCAAGTCGGTAGTAGTTGAGGTACGTGAGCGGGAACTCATAATCCTGACGATCCGCCCTCCGACAATCTCACTTTTCCGTGGTCACCAATCAGGCAGCTTCAGTCTTGATTGAGAACGATGGTCTGATCTGGCCCCACTTAGTAGGGGTGTCGCGACGGGGCTGGTTCCAGTGGTCGCTACTCGGCGGTGAAACCGAGGCTAGGCCTGACGCCACCGGCCTCACCTACCTCAACAACCGCTACCACGACCCCCAGTTGGCAGCCTTCACCAGCATCGACCCACTCGTCGGCAAGGCCGGCACCCCATACCTCTACGCCAACGGCAATCCAGTCACACTCAGCGACCCGTCGGGTTTGGAACCTGGCTGCGGTTCGACAGAAACTCCGTCAACGAGCTGTTCCGCGGCGCACTCGGCAGTGAATGCTGCCCTTACGCCTGGTTACCTCGATGAGGAGCGGTCCGATTGGGCCAAAGAACAGCAGGACAGGCTCAACGAGTGTTTGGACTTCGTCTGGGGCTGTGCGGACAGGTTGGGGGAGAACTCGTTTGAATGGGACTATGTGAAGCACCTGGTCCTCCTCGGTTACATAGATCCTCGCATCCTTGACGCAAACTGGCGTGCGGGTATCTGGTCGGACCCAGATGCCTACGCGACATCAACTTGGCTGCTCCCGTATGGTGGAAACGAGATTGACGTTGAGGTGCTAGGTGGCCCAGACGACTTCACGGTCACGTACTACACCTGGAACACTGGATGGCGCGAGCTTTCACTGATGGGATTGGCCTATGCTTCGGGGTTCACGGCCATCGCATCACTAGTGGCTTACGCTACGTGCCCGTCTAAAGGCATTGGCTGCGCTATCGGAGCAGCGTTAGGCACAGCCAGTAGCGCCCCAACCCTCGCAGCGACAGCGATAACGTGCGAATACTCCTTCGACGACGCCTGTCGGCAGTCGATTATGTCGTGGGCTGCGGGTGTCGTTGTCCCGGTACTCGGCAGGAGCGTAGACGCAGGAGGCTTTGCTGAGTGGGGCGGGGGCGTGGTTACCAACTTGTTCAGCCTCGGCGTGACTGCAGCCTACTACGACGACGGGTCCCCGAAATCTGTGCCTCACAGCCTCGGCACCATCGATTACCCCACGGGTGACGGCGGCAAGCTGGGAGTCGCAAGAACGACCCGATTCATTGTGGATCTCTGAGGATGTTTCTTGTGCTTGCCGGAGCGTTCGTCTTGGCCGTTATGACTCTCCTCCCTGACAACCTCGATGAGATCGACCGTGCCCGCAGGAACATCGCACGTGTAGGCGGCGTGATATTCATAGTTTTGGGTCTCATTAGGCTTCTGGTGTAGACCTGCGCGGGGTTTCGCTGAGTGAGCTGTGGGGTCCGCGGGCGTGGACAGAGCGGCGAGTTCCAGCGGTCGGTCGGGTCATCAGCACCGGCCATCATGACCGGAACCATGCACCGACCGCTGGAACTACATGGGTACGGTGCTGATCCGCGTGGCGGATGTTTCGCTTTCGCGGCGGGCGTGGCGCACGTCCAAGACTCGCCATCTTCGGTAGCCATGCCGCCATCAAGTCGGTTACTGTGCTGGGCGCACACCGGCAGGGGGTTGTCGCTCGCTCATGGATCGGCCGGGGTTGCCCGTTCGGCGTACATCGCACAGGCGGGCTTCAATGCAGCCTCTGATGTCATATCGGCTGTACGTCTCGTGTACTACACAGTGGCCTACGCGGGCCCTTTGAGGATGAGTTGACGCAATGATTCGCCGGATCGCCGATTTCCTCTTAGTGACGATCGGAACGCGCGCACGCTTCTGGCCGCAAGAGTTGGTCCGGAGGGGTGCGAAGAGTGGCGTGCCGACGCTTGTTGTCGTACCGCACTTTTCAAACGAGAGAGGCGGGCCACACTCTGACTGGTATGACTTTTGGCTCAGCGTGGATGGGAAGAGCAGATTTCGTATCCGGCGGTGGGCCAGACGAAGGGTCTATGTGGTCGAGTTGGATGGAGGTTGGCACGAGGTCGCTATCCGGGTCGCGGCGGCGAGGTTGGTTTCGAAGTTCGAGATCGCCCCCTCGGAGTCCGCCTTGCTTGTGGTCGTACCTGGGATACGCGCTTCAGCTCGCTCAGGTGAGATGAACGTCTCGGTGCGCGGCGCCGATGGAGAGGAGCTTCGCTCCTACTCCGGGGTGTGGACCGAGGATTGAGGTCCGTCGATCTGACGCTCCCGCGGCACCAGGTCTGGCTTCAACGCAAGAACGCCTGCGAGATCGCCTTCAGGCGCGGCAACCCTGGGAAAGTAGGGTCGAGGCTCGATGTGAGGGCTCGTGGCTACCTGTGGTCTCTACGAGGTGGCACTCGCGGGCTGCAGCAATCAGGCGACCAGCGTGGCCGAACCGACCAGCACGGTGACAACCCTCGGTGTTGAGGCAGGAGAGATCCGCTTCCACCGTGGGCGCAGGTTCCACGGCGAGGACTGGGTCATTGACGTGTACCTGCGGGGCGAGGGAGTGACTGTCCTGAACGGGGGTACCGCCCGCGTCGAGAGCGGTGACCCGATCGGATTTGTGGTGTGGTACCCCTCCAGACAGACGTCGAGGGGCACGTTCTGGGCGGAGTATGAAGGAAACGAACGGGAGTGCTGGTACGTCAACGTCCCGATCAAGTGCATTGAGCGTTAGTGCGTAGTGGGATGATGTCAGCGAGCGTTGACATCGCGCCAATGTGAGCGTACGTTGACATCGTGATCGTCCGCACTGCTCGTGATCTCGGTGCCGCCGTCCGCGATGCGCGGCTCGGTAAGGGGTGGACCCAAGCCGAACTCGCTGTCCGAATCGGCACAAGTCGGCAGTGGGTCATCTCGCTGGAGAGGGGCAAGGCGTCAGCAGAGCTCGGCACAGCACTGCGGGCCGTGGCTGCGCTCGGAATGGTCGCCACGCTCGTCAACGCGCCAGAGGGAGGTGTCGGGATCGATCTCGACCGACTCCTTGGTGAACAGCCGTGAGCACGCTCGCCGTTCGCATGGGCGGGCAGCTGGTCGGCACGCTCGATGCCACCGACAAGCGCAGCCTTCGGTTCACGTACGACCCCGACTATGCACGCGCACCCGGCTCGACGCCCCTGTCGGTGTCGATGCCGTTGCGTCTGTCGCCCTACCTGCACCGGACCGTCCACCCGTACCTGTGGGGGCTGCTGCCCGACAACGATCTGGTGGTCGAACGGTGGGCACGAGAGTTCGGCTGCTCTTCACCCGACATCGCCGGACTCTTGCGTGGGGTCGGCGCCGATGTCGCGGGGGCTGCTCAGTACCGAGAGCCCGACTCGACACCGGAGGAGGCGCGGCCGAGCCGTGTGGAGTGGCTGAGCGACGACGACGTCGCCCTGTTCCTTCGCGATCTACGACGTGACGCGACGACGTGGCGTCGGCACCCGCACGGCAGGTGGAGCCTCGCGGGCGCCCAGCCGAAGGTTGCCCTCCTCTACGACCAGGTGACCGACCGCTGGGGCGTCCCGGGCGGTGCGACACCGACCACGCACATCGTCAAGCCGGCGGTCGACGGACTGGACGACTTCGACATCAACGAGCACCTCTGCCTCTCCGGTGCCCGACGCGCCGGACTGATCGCCGCGACCACATCAATCCGTACCTTCGCAGAGGAGCGAGCGCTCGTTGTCGAACGCTACGACCGGATTGTCGACGACGCCGGTGCCGTGGTGCGGGTGCACCAGGAGGATCTCTGCCAGGCGCTCAGCGTTCACCCTGCCCGAAAGTACGAAGTCGATGGCGGTCCGGGCGCTGAACAGCTCGGCCGCCTCATTCGTGAGGTGGCGGGCGATCGCGACGTGGCGAGGTTCTTCGATGCCCTCGTCTACACCTGGCTGGTCCTTGCCACCGACGGCCACGCAAAGAACTACTCGCTGCTTCTGAGTGGTCATCACGTGCGCCTCGCCCCGCTCTACGACGTGGCATCGGCGCTGCCACACCTCGACCACCCTCGCAAGGCTCGGATGGCGCAGAAGATCGGGGGTGAGTACCGGCCGTCGTTCCTGTCGCGCCGGCACTGGGAGCGCCTCGCCACTGCGGTTGGTCTTGAACCCGACGAGGCACAGCTTCGCGTCCGGGCTCTGGCGGAGCGCCTACCGGACGCCCTCGCAGATGCCGTGGAAGCGTCGCGCCTCACCGTGGACGAAAGACGTGTTGCCAACCGTCTCCGCGATCAGATCGTCACGTGGGCAGCGGGACGCGACATCAACTGAGCGTGCGGAGGCAGCGGCCCCTCAGCTGTTGGTGACGGCAATCGAGCGGTCGCGCAACCAGGTGGTGGCATCGGCAACGGGCATGGGGCGGGCGATGTGGAAGCCCTGGGCGAGGTGGCAGCCCATCTCACGCAGTGCGTCGAGCTTCTCCTGGCTGTCGACGCCTTCGGCTACCACGTGCATGCCGAGCGAGTCGCCGAGGCGCAGCAGCAGCTCCACGATGCTGCGGTCGAGCCGGTCGTCGCACATGCCGGCCACGAACACGCGGTCGATCTTCAGCGTGTCGACCGTGAGCCGGTGGAGGTACCCCATCGACGAGTAGCCGGTGCCAAAGTCGTCGATGGCCACGTGCACGCCCTGCTGGCGCAGATCGTCCACCACGGCACCTGCTCGCGCCACATCGGCCACCAGGTGGGTCTCGGTGATTTCCAGGTCGAGCAGCGACGGGTCGATCATCGCCCGCCGGCACAGGGCGTCGAGCAGGCTGGCAAGCCGCCCGTCGATGATGTGCCTCCCGGAGATGTTCACCGCCAGACGCAGGTGAGCGGTGGCGGGGTCG
>DMQJ01000350.1 GCA_003455715.1 Acidimicrobiaceae bacterium
CCATGGCCTCGGCGCCCAGGTCGCGGGCCACGTCCAGAAGGTCACGGAATTTGACCGTCTGGTTGCAGCGGATGCACGGCCGGGCGTCGCCCTGCTTGGCCACCAGGTCGGGGTCGGCCAGCTGAGCGCGAGTCATCTCCACCGCATCGCACACACCGTCGCCCACGGCCCACTCGGCCTGGCCCCACTCCACCACGCTGCCCTGGAGGAACACGGGGGTGGTGGGCACTGCGGACTTCACGGCGCGGCAGACGTCGATGTTGTAGCCGGTGGGTTCGTGGAAGTCGGCCCGGGTCTTCTCCGCGGAGTAGATGGAGCCGCGCACCACCACCAGGTAGTCGACACCGAAGGCCACCAGCCGGGCCGCCAATTCAGGTGCCTGTTCGGGGGTAATGCCTGCCCACGGTGCGAGCTCGTCGCAGCTGAGGCGCAGGCCCACCACCCCGCTGCCCACGGCTGCCCGCACGGCCTCGATGGCCTCGCTGGCGAACAGCCACTTGTCGACGCCCCACACGTCGTCGCGATGGTTGGTGAGGCCGCTGAGGAACTGGCGCACCAGGCTGTGTTGGCCGGCGTTGATTTCCACCCCGTCGCACCCGGCAGCCATCGCCGTCGCTGCGGCGGCACCGAACCCCGCCACCACCTCGGCGATGTCGTGGGCCTCCATCCACTTGGGCACTTCGCGGGTGTTCACCTCGGGCACGCGGCTGGGGGCCCACAACTCGCGCTGGCTGTACGCGCTGCTGCCCTGTCCGCCGGCGTGATCGAGCGAGGCGATCACGAGGGCGCCGTGCGCGTGGCAGGCATCGGCGATTGCGGCCCACCCTGGCCCACACTCGCTGGCCAACGGCGCCCGCTCGTACGGCCAGTCGCTGGGGTGCACGCTGGCCCCCTCGGTGACGATGACCCCGCAGCCCCCGCGAGCGCGGCGCTCGTAGTAGGCGGTGTGGCGGGAGGTGAAGCGACGATGGTCGTCACCCAGGTTGGTGACGTGCGGGCCGAACATCACCCGATTGGGTGCGGTAGCGGAGCCAATCGAGAGCGGCTGCAGCAGTTGCATCGCAGGCGACGCTAGCGGTGGCGTGCTGCCCATGCCGCACCCACCACGCCCCCTGCGGTGGACAGCAGCAGATCGGCGACAGTGTCGGCGTAGGTGAGGTCGAGCCCGCCCACGCCGGAGCGCATGATGGCGTATTCCAGCGCTTCCCAACCGATGATGGCGATCGCGCCGAACCCTGACCCGGCCAAGAGGTGGTAGCCGCTGGTGGCCCCTGCGCCGATTCGTCCGCGAGCGAACGTGAGGGTCACACCGGCGCAGAGCACCGCCCAGTTCACGAAGTGCAGGGCGTCGTCGAAGTGGCTGACGTTGTCGAACAGGCCGAGGGCGTTGCCGAGCGTGTCGAGCAGGAACGGCACCGTGAGCGCAGTGCCGAGCGCCACGGGGTAGGGCGGGTGGTCGGCCCGGCGATGCCGCCAGCGCCACCAGACGATCCACCCTGGCGCGGCGAACACGGGTAGCCGGTACGCCATGCCCTTACCCTCGAACGGGCCGTGCGGCCACACCGCACCGACGATGAGCAGCCCCAGCAGTAGCACCTGGGCGGCGATGAGCCATCGGCCGGCCCGTTCGCTGGGCATCGGTCAGCCCTTGGAGGCCGACAGTTCGCCACCGCGCACCAGCCGTTTGATGTTCTCGCCGTGGCGCAGCAGGACGAGCCCGTTGATGGCGATGATGGCCACGATCTCCCAGGCGGGCGCACCCTTCACGCCGACGCTGATGGGGAAGCCGACCATGATGGCCAGCGACGCCAGCGACGCCTTCTTGGTGGTGAAGCGAACCGCCAACCAGAGAGCCAGCATGCCGACCGACAGGATGGGTTGCAGCACGAACGACGCGCCGCCCATGGTGGCCACGCCCTTGCCGCCCTTGAAGCGGCGAGTGACGGGGAACATGTGCCCGATGACGGCGGCGGCCACCATCGCGTAGGCGAGCGCCCGGTTGTCGATGAGCAGGCCGACCGCTGCGGGGATGGCGCCCTTCAACCCGTCGAGCACGAACACGAGCACGCCCCATTTGGTGCCGAACGTGCGGGCAATGTTGGAGGCGCCAGGGTTGCCGGAACCGACCTTGGTGATGTCGACACCTTTGCTGCGCGCGATCCACACCGCACTCGGGAACGTCCCGAGGAAGTACGCGGGGAGCAGCAGCAACCAGTCCATCGGCCCGCCACTGTACGCGCCGCTAGGGTTTGACACATGTCCCCAGGCGGAGCCATTGTGTTGATGATCCTCGTGGCCGGCGTTGGGTTCGGCCTGCAGGCACTACGCGCCTCGGCCGTGGCCGACAAGGCGGAACGCCTCGGCGAGGACCGCAGCCGCTACTTCTGGCGGGCGTTCAACTCGCGCGAGCCTCGTTCCATCGAGGAGAACCTGGAGTTGAAGGGCCAGTTGAAGGAAAGCGAGCGCCGTGCGGAGGAAGAACGCCGGCGCGTTCAACGGCATCGCGATGGGCTCGACTCCGTTGGCCCCAAGCGCACCATCCTCCCCGCCGAGCCACGCTCGCCCGCCGAGCGGATGAAAGAGCTACAGGATCTGTACCAGCAGGGCCTGATCAACGAAGACGAGTTCGCTTCCAAGCGCCGCGAAATCCTCGGCGACGTGTAGCTACTGCCGGGCGTCTGCTCGACGCAGGCACGAAATCTCGCAGTGAGTGCGAGATTCGGTGACAGCGTTGGGAGGTCAGCCCCGTTACACGCCGACGGGGGTGCGGCTCGGCTTGGTGTGGTCCTGCGAGGGGCGGGGCTTCAACTGCACGGGCACTGCGGCTGCGGCGGCCAGTGCGGGTTCGCCGTGGCCGCTGACGCACTCGGGGTCGGGCCCGTCGAGGG
>DMQJ01000464.1:0-2598 GCA_003455715.1 Acidimicrobiaceae bacterium
GTACACCACGACGCCGCCGCGGTAGTACGCCGAGGCGCCGGGCACGGCCAGCAACGCTGCGGAGATCAACCCGCCCGCCGACCCCTCGGCCACGGCGACAGTGTCGCCACGTTCACGGAGGAGCGTGGCCGCGCGCTGGGCGGCGGCGTCGAGTGCGTCGGAGGGTGTCATCACTTCGGCTCGAGCAGCACGAGGGGGATCTCGCGCGACGTCTTGCTCTGGTAGCCGGCGTAGTTCTTGTAGGTGGCCGTCACCTGCGGCCACATCTCCGCACGCTCGGCCTCGGTGGCCACCCGGGCCGTGTACGGACGCTTGGCTTTGCCGCCGAGTGCGACCTCCACCTCAGGGTTGGCCTGCAGGTTGAGGAACCAGGCAGGGTGGTGGTCGTCGCCTCCGCGTGACGCCACGATCACGAGCGTGTCGCCACGCTGCAACGGCGAGGTGAGCATGCACGACCGCCGCTCGCCGCTCTTGCGCCCCACGGTGGTGAGCTCCAACACCGGCATGCCGCCAGCCTTCCACCCAACCTTGCCGAAGCTCAGTGTGAGCAGCCCGCGGTGCACGCAGTTCATGGTCTTGAGGACAAGGTCGCTCGGCATGCGGGCCACCTTACGGCGCCAGTCCGACGTGCGGTCTCACACGTCGATCAGGGGGCGATCGTGAGGCTGGCGATGAGGCCGTCGGCCAGGCGGAACTCATAGGTGAGATCCACCTGGCCGCCCGGAAAGTTGCCCTGCAGTCGATTGGTGATGAGCCACCGATCGGGTGCGGCCTCCTCCGCGGCGAGGAGGCTGCGGGTGTAGGTGTATTCGGATGCCGCCGTGCTCAGGAACGTCTCTACCTCGACGATGCCCACATAGGTTCGGCCGTCGTCGACGACCGTCGCATCGGCCGTGAAGAGGGGGAGTGCTGTGGCCGTGTCGCGGCGGTCGTGAGCAGCTTGGAAGGCAGTGATGGCGCTCGGCACCGGGGTCGGGTCTGGTGGCAGGTTGGTCATGGGTCTCCTTCGGAATCGTTCGATGGTCACACCCAGCTGGGACCCGTGGCGAACTCGAACTCCCTGTCGTGCAGCCAGAGTGGCGTGCCCGCGGCCAGGTGACGGTAGGTGGTCTGCGCGAGCGCGGCACTCCGCTGCGGCGACGACGTCCAACTGCAGCGGACAGCGATGTCGGTCAGTTCGTTGCCGTGATCGGCGAGTCGATTCCGCCAGCGGGTGAGGTGCCCGGTGGCGGCGAGGTGGTCGGACTTGGCGCCGTTGCAGCGGTCGGCCAGCACGAGGTTCTCAATGGCGTCGTTCGGCCAGCGTGACCACGGGAGGAAGTGATCCACCTCCACGCGGGCAGGCAGGCGGTCACCGCAGTAGAAGCAGGTGTCGTCTTGCAACTCGCGCAGCGACGTCACGAGGGGTCGCGGGAAGGCGACGCGGTCGCGTCCGAAGAGATGACCGTGGAGTTCCTCGTCCTCGGTGGGGATCCCCGTCCAGCGGGCAACGTCCTGCACCCAGTGATGTTCGATCAGTGGCCGCAGCATCGGCCCGAGCACCACCAGCCGATCGGCCGCTCCGTCGAGTAGACGGATGTGGTCACCGCTGCGTCTGCGCAGCGCGGCGACCGTGGTGCCCTCCGGCCAGTCGACCTCGTAGAGGAACGGGATGACCTGTGCGCCCACGGTCTGCAGCAGCGGGATCGGGTAGCGGACGAAGGTGTCCTCGACCGCGTCGAGCGTGGAACGGTAGAGGTCGGGTCGGCGTCGGGCGATCTCGTCGAGCGTCCGGCAGCGCAACGCTTCGGCGTCGAGACGAAGTCGCTCGACCGCCGCCAACACTGCCGACGACTTCATCGAGATCTGCCGGGGCATGTACGCGACGCCGTTGCGGTCGACGTAGCTGCGCGTCTGCGGGAAGTAGAGCTCCAGTACACGTTCGGCGATCACTCGAGTTGGGATGATGCTCGTGCCCGGCAGCATGGCCACCGCATCGATGAGTCCGAGCAGGAGGGCCAGCTTGTAGGTGGCCGTGCGCCGACCTTCGTCGATGACCCGAAGCAGCCGCTCGATGAGCAGATCGTCGGCAGCCATGACGGGATTCTGCTCCACCCAGCACTGTCTCGTCCGCACCTAAGCTCCCCGAGGTGACCGGGAACGCACTCGACGACATGGCGTTTCGCGAGTCAGTGTTCGCCTGGCTGCGCGTGCGGATGCTCACCGACGAGGGCTTCACCCGTCAGCAGTTGAGCGAGTTCGAGTTCAACGGACAGCAGCACCGTCTCGTCGGCACTCAGACTGGCATCTGGCGTGTGAAGCAGTACTCGCCGGCGGCCATCAGCATCCTCACCGCCTACTCGCCTGACGACACCAAGCGGCCGTACGACGACAGCGTGGGTGACGACGGCATGCTCCGCTACAAGTGGCGCGGCAGCGATCCGCTTTTCCCCGACAACGTGTGGCTGCGAACGGCGATGGAGTTGCAGCTCCCCCTGGTCTGGTTCACCGGGTTCGGGTTCGTGCCGGGCACCAAGACCCAGCTGTTCAGGCCGGAGTTTCCCGTGTGGCTGGTGGCGGAAGAGCCGCATCTCCAGCAGTTTGTCGTTGCCGTGGAGG
>DMQJ01000464.1:2763-5938 GCA_003455715.1 Acidimicrobiaceae bacterium
GCAGTTTGTCGTTGCCGTGGAGGCCACTCAGCGAGCCACACCCGCCGACGCCCCAGCCACCGTCGTGGAGTTCGCTCGTTCGTACAACGAACGCATCGTCAGGCAACGCCACCATCAGCCGTTGTTCCGGTCGGCCGTCATTCATGCCTATGAGCGCAAGTGCGCCGTCTGTCGACTGCCCTTCACGGAACTCCTCGATGCGGCGCACATCAAGTCCGATGCTGAGGGTGGCCCGGCCAAGGTCGCCAACGGCTTGGCCCTGTGCAAGATCCACCACGGGGCGTTCGACGCCAACATCATTGGCATTTCTCCCGACTACGTCGTGCAGGTCCGACACTCGGTGCTCGAGACGTTCGACGGGCCAACGCTGCAGCACGCCATCAAGGAGATGCACGGCGAGCGGCTTCGCCAGATCCCGCAGTCGCGTTCGGAGAAGCCCGATCGAGACCTTCTAGCCGAACGGTTCGAGACGTTCCGTCAGGCTTCTTGACCGCCGAAGCCCGGTAGGCCGCACGACCCCCTCCACTGGGCCGCAGGTCCCTAGCCCTGCCTGCGTTCGCAAGCGCACGATCTAGGCACGAACCCACTCGTTGCTCCGATCCGGCGTCTCCGATGCCCGACTCTTTGGAGGTGCTGCCGTGACCACCGTCAGTCGTAAGCCGCCGCCATTCCTCTTACCCGAGTACTGCAAGGGCTGCGGCAGGTGCATCGCCGCGTGCTCGAAGGACTGCATCAGCCTCGGTACGGAGATCAACCCCATCACCGGGCTCGTGCCGGTGCACCTCGACCTCACGAACTGCAACCACTGCGAACTGTGCATCGAGGCCTGCCCCGAGCCGTTCGGGCTGCGGCCGGAGGGGGAGGAGCCGTTCGAGATCGTCGACCCCGCCCACCTCAACGGGCCCCGCCCGTACGACGCACCCGTTCCCGTCCCCCAGCCCGACCGCACGGTGCCGCTCCCCACGCAGGCGCCGCTCATCATCAAGGGCACCTACGCCTCGGCGGTGGGCGCGGTGCTGGCCGGTTGCCGGCACGTGTTCGGCTACCCGATCACCCCCTCCACCGAGGGGGCCGAGCTGATGGCAAAAGTGCAGCCCAACCTCGGTGGCGTGTTCGTGCAGGCGGTGAGCGAAGTGGCCACCGTGAACATGATGTACGGGGCCGGCGGCGCGGGCATGCGCTGCATGACCTTCACCAGCTCGCCCGGGTTCAGCCTCATGCTGGAGGGTGTGTCGTACCTGATCGGTGCCGAGGTGCCGACGGTGTTCGTCAACATCATGCGCGGCGGCCCCGGCCTGGGGAACATCGCCCCGGCGCAGGCCGACATCAAGCTTGCCTGCCGCGGCCTCGGCCACGGCAACACCCACGCCATCGTGCTGGCTCCGGCCACGCCGCAGGAGATGCTCGACCTCACCATGCTCGCCTTCGAGCTGGCCTTCCAGTACCGCAACCCGGTGGTGCTGCTCGGCGACGGCTACCTCGGCCAGATGACCGGCAAGGTGCAACTCCCCGGCCAGATGGTGGTGCCGGGCATCCCCGAATGGGCGGTGTGGGGCGACCACTCGCACCGCGGCAACCTCATCTGCTCCATCGAGCTGCGTGAGGCCGACCTGGAGGCGCACAACGAGCACCTCGACGCCAAGTACGCCCGCATGACCGCGGCCGAACAACGAGCCGACCTGCACCGCTGCGACGACGCCGACATCGTGCTCGTCGCCTGCAACACGCCGGCCCAGCTGGCCAAAGGTGCGGTGAAGGAACTGCGCGAGCAGGGCCTGAAGGTGGGCCTGTTCCGCCCGATCACGCTGTGGCCGTTCCCGATCGACGCTCTCCGCGGCGTGCTCGCCAGCGGCGCGAAGCGGCTGGTCGTCGTCGAAGCGAGCGAGGGCCAGTTGGAAGACGAGCTGCGCCTGGCGCTCAGCCACGCCGACCTGCACGGCCCACCCATCAGCCACGTCCGCCGCCAGGGCGGGATGCTGCCCTCGCAACAAGAGATCGTCGACCACGTGCTCGGCCTGCCGGCCGCGGGCGCCCAACCCGGCTCCGGCCAGAAGGGCGGTGTGTGATGCCGATGTCCGTCTTCTACCGCCAGTTCGAACGGCACGATCACGCCACGGGCATCAAGGCGCACAGCACCACGTACTGCCCCGGCTGCGGGCACGGCGTCGCCCAGAAGTACCTCGCCGAGGCCATCGACGAGCTCGGCGTGCAAGACCGCACCGTGCTCGTGTCGCCCGTCGGTTGCACGGTGTTCAGCTACTACTACTTCGACGTCGGCAACACCCAGGCCGCGCACGGTCGGGCGCCCGCGGTGGCGATCGGCCACAAGACCGCCAACCCGGACTCGATCGTCATCTGCTACCAGGGCGATGGCGACCTCGCCTCCATCGGCCTGGCGGAGATCATCAGCGCCGCCCAGCTCGGCCTACCGATCACCGTCATCTTCGCCAACAACGCCATCTACGGGATGACCGGCGGCCAGATGGCCCCCACCACCCTGATGGGCCAGCCCACCACCACCTCACCCGATGGCCGCACCGCGTTCGCCGGGCAGCCATTGAAGGTGGCGGAGATGATTGCCGGCCTCGACGGCCCCGTGTTCGTGGAGCGGGTGGCGCTGTACGACAACAAGCACCGCATCCACGCCCAACGCTCGATCAAGAAGGCCTTGGAGTTGCAGGTGCAGGGTGTGGGCTTCTCGTTCATCGAGGTGCTCACCGAGTGCCCCACCCACCTCAAGCTCGAACCCGAGGCTGCGGAGGCCTGGGTGCGCGACTCGATGGAACCCGTCTTCCCGCTCGGTGTGAAGAAGGACATCACCGGCTCGGCCCACTACCCCGAGTTCCCCACCCCGGCCTTCGAGCCCGAACGGGTGCTGTGGGCGTTGGGCACCACCACTGTCGTGCCAGAAGGTCATGCGGCCGGCTTTCCCGCCCACCTCGACCCCGACGACGTCAGCCTCAAGCTGGCGGGCGCCGGCGGTGATGGTGCGCAGACCGCGGCGATGCTCATCACCAAGGCCGCGATCAACGAAGGCTTCGACTCCACCCACATCCCGTCGTACGGCCCTGAGTCGCGCGGCGGCACGTCGTACGCCGACGTGCACGTGGCCGCCACCGAGGTGCTCGCGCCCGCGGCGCCAAACCCGCACGTGTTGCTGGCCTTCAACGCACCC
>DMQJ01000165.1:0-1330 GCA_003455715.1 Acidimicrobiaceae bacterium
AGCCCGCCGGCCTCGACCTTCAGTCGGTGGTCGCTGTGCGAGCGTTGTTGGCCTCTGAAGACGAGCCCCTGGCGGCGCTGGCGCCTGCGGTGCCGCTGCGTGCCGTCGAGGCACTGGTGGCCGCGCCATTCGTCGAACCCGACTGGTCGCTGCTGGTGCGTGTGTTCGGGCAGGTGGAGGTCATCGACCGAGCCGGCGGCACTGCCGACTTCGAACGATCCAAGGCCGCCGAGTTGGTGGTGTGGCTCACCCAGCATCGTGAGCGCCCCACTCGTCACGGGGCCCGCAACGCGCTGTGGGATGTGGAGGTGCGCGACGCAACGTTCGCCAATGTGGTGAGCGATGCCCGGCGGGCGATGGCCCGTCTGGTCGCGCCGCCCGACGGCGAGGAGTGGATCGCCCGCACGCTCACCGACGATCTACCGCTGCACGCTGGTGTGTGCTCCGACGCGGAACTGGTGGCGGCGCGTGTGGAGCACGCACGACTCCTTCCTCCAGCGGCCGCCGTGGAGGTGCTGCGCCCGGCGGTGGATCTGCTTGCCGGGATGCCGTTCGCCGGTACGGGCTACCTGTGGTGCGATGCCGAGGGCCTATCGACGTCGCTGTCGTTGCTGGCGGTCGACGCTGCGGGCCAGTTGGCGCAGCATTGCCTCACCCTGGGTGATGTGGAGGGCGTGTTCTGGGCGACGGGCCAGGGCCTACGGGTGATCGGGGGCCACGAGGAGTTGGTGGCGCTTCGCATGCGTGCCCACGCGCGCCGAGGCGACCTGGCTGGGGTGCGCAATGAATGGGAGAGCTACGAACGAGCGCTGGCAGCCGACACGTTCCTCGCGCCCGAACCGTCGGACAAGCTGGTGCAGTTGCGCCGAGAACTCTTGGGGCGGGCACCCGCGCAGGTGGTCGCCGAGGGTGCGTGAACGGAGCGGTAGCCGGTGGCGGTCGATGGAGCCGGTCAGGCAGCGCTGCTGCGGCGGCGACGAACGCCTGCCACGGTGACCAGCACCGCACCGGCGCCGACGCCGATGGCGGCGAGGCGCAGGGTGTCGCTGGAGTCGGAGCCCGTCTCGGGGATCTGGCCGCCACCACCGGGCGCACCTCCGCCAACGACCGAACCATCGGTGGTGTCTTGCGGGGGATAGCCCGCAAACGCCGCGGGCGCGCCGATGGCGACACTGGCAGTGGCGATGGTGAGTGCAGCGAGTGTGCGGCGCATCGGGTTGACCCTCCCGTCGATGGACGCGCCTAGGGTACCCCATTGGTGGCGCCGTTGTCACCCACGCCGTACGGCGCCAACGCAACCGGTGCCCATCGGCCTCGCCGAGGAAATTCT
>DMQJ01000165.1:1474-1920 GCA_003455715.1 Acidimicrobiaceae bacterium
ACGGCGCCAACGCAACCGGTGCCCGGCCGGTGGGGCGCATGTCGTTGAACACGGCCCCCACCATCTGCGCGCCGCCGCGCTGCAGTCGCCCGAGGGCATCGGTGAGTGTGGGCACATCACTGTGGTGGGCTCGCACCACCATCACCACACCGTCGACCCGGCCGCCGAGCACCGCAGCATCGACCGCCACCATCACCGGAGGCCCGTCGATGACGACCAGGTCGAACGACTCGCGCACGTCGCGCAGCAGCGCAGCGAGTGCTGCACTGCTGATGAGGACGGCCGGGTTGGGCGCTGGGGAGCCTGCCGGGAGCACGGTGAGGTGAGGCGCCACGTTGGTGACGCCGGCACCGGTGCCCATGAGGGCATCGGAAAGCCCGTGGCCATCGGCCAATGCAAATGCTCCGGCAACCGTCGGCGCACGCAGGTCGGCATCGACGAGCAGC
>DMQJ01000165.1:2197-3087 GCA_003455715.1 Acidimicrobiaceae bacterium
CCCGCAAACGCGACACCGTCGCGCACGACGCGGATCTGCTCGACGAAGGGATGGGTAGGGGCCGATAGTGCCAGCGGACGGTTGTCGGGAGGCGGGGCGTGGGGGATGCTCGCCAGCAACGGAAGGTCGAGCTGCGCGGCAAGCTCGTTCGCAGAACGCACCCCACGTTCCGAGCGACCGAGCACCAGGGCGGCTCCGGCTCCGATGAGCAGGCCCAACACGCCTGCCAGCGCGATGGCCCGCAATGGTTCCGGTCGCACCGGCGTGCCCGCTGCCGAGGCGGAGCGAATCACTGCGGCACCTCCGTCTTGGAGGGCCAGGTCGATGTCGAGTTCGGCCAGGCGACCGACGAGCTTGCCCTGCTGAGCGCTGAGCGACGCCTGCAGTTCTACGAGCGCCGGTCGGGCCGCGTCGTCGGCGGGCAGTGTCGCCAGTTCGTCGGTGACCGACGCCAACCGCTCGGCGATGGCATCGGCATTGGCCTGCACCTCGGCTCGCGCTGTGGCGAGATCGCGTAGCGCGGTGGAAGCGCTGACCTCGATGTAGGCCGCGGCGTAGGCATCGGCGAGGTGGCGCGCGGTGGTGGGGTCGGCAGCCTCCACTCGCAGAACCACGACGTCGGTGGCTCCGACCACGCTGGCGGCGACAGGTGGCGCATCAGCGCCGATGAGCTCGCCGACCCGGTCGCGCACGGCGGTGCCGGTCATCACTTGCACTGCCGAGCGCACGGCACGGTCGGCGGTGGCGGCAGATACAGCGCTGATGCTGAACGCGGAGTCGGGGGCCGTGTCGACCAAGAGGCGCGTCTCGGCGCGGTACACGGGTGCCTGCAATGCGACCATCAGCCCCGAACCGGCGACCGCGGCAACCGCGGCGGCGACCGGCAGCCA
>DMQJ01000136.1:0-5441 GCA_003455715.1 Acidimicrobiaceae bacterium
GAGCAGGCCGCCACCTGGGGCAACGCCGGCTGGTTCTCCAGCCTCGCCGACGAGGCCGCTGCCGCCGAGGTGACGTCATCGCTGCTCGCCGAACTGCGTTCCGGCGCAGAGGGCGCCAACGCTGCTTACACCCGCTTCGCCGAGTATCTGCGCGGCACCTACATGCCGTCGGCAACGCCAGTCGACGGCTGCGGACCCGACCTCTACCGCGTGGGTGTGCGCGAGTTCCTCGGCGCCGACCTCGACCCGCAGGAGATGTACGACTGGGCGTGGCACGACTTCCATGCGCTGCGCGCCGACATCCAGCGCACCTGCGCGGAGATCCTTCCCGGCGCTTCGTTCGCCGAGGTCATCCACCTGCTCGACCACGACCCCTCGCCGGAGCGTGCCGTGCACGGCGTCGACGCGTACCAGGCGTGGCTGCAGGAACTCACCGACGAGGCGCTCCGCCGCAGCACCCAGTGGTTCGAGATCCCCCAGCAGATCAATCGGTGCGAGGCCTACATCCCGCCGGAGGGTTCGGCCGCGGCCGCGTACTACACCGGCCCGTCGGAAGACTTCACCCGGCCCGGGCGCACGTGGTACCCCGCGCTCGGCCGCACCCAGTTCCCCAAGTGGGGCGACGTCACCACCTGCTACCACGAGAGTGTGCCCGGCCACCATCTGCAGATCGGCTACGCCAAGGTGCAGGCAGCGTCGCTCAGTCGCCTGCAGCGCAACGGGTTCATCAGCGGCCACGGCGAGGGGTGGGCCCTCTACGCCGAGGCGCTGTGCGACGAGTTCGGATGGTTCCGCAACGCCGACGAACGGCTGGGCTTCCTGTGCGGGCAGATCCTGCGCACCGTGCGCGTCATCATCGACATCGGCATGCACCTCGGGTACCGCATTCCGGAGGGCACCACGCTCAGCGACGGCACGCCCTTCCACGGCGGCGAGGTGTGGACCGCCGACTTGGCATTCGAGTTCGCGGTGAAGGAAACCGGCAACACCGAGGAGTTCATGCGCAGCGAGATCGACCGTTACCTCGGGTGGCCAGCGCAGGCCATCAGCTACAAGATCGGCCAGCGCGAATGGGTGGCCGCCCGCGCAGAGTCGCAGGCGCGCGAGGGCGCTGCCTTCGACCTGAAGGCGTGGCACACCCGGGCGTTGCAGCTGGGCCCCATCGGCCTCGGCCAACTTCGCACCGAGCTCACCCGCTGAGCGGCCAGACCCGTTCCATGGCTGCCACGTTCGAAACCGTCCACGGCTACTGCTGGCCCCACTCGGTGGAGGCCGGCGAGAGCGTGGCTCTGCACCTGTCGTCGCCCCGCGGGCTGCCCGTGTCGGTGGAGGTGGCGCGGGTGGGGGCGCACCGCACGGTGGTGCACAACGAGCGTGCGCTGCCGGCCGAGTTCCATGCCGTACCCTCCGGGGCCGCGCAGCACGGATGCGACTGGCCTGCTGCGCTCACGCTCACCGTGCCCGGCGAGTGGCGCTCGGGCTACTACGAGGTGGTGCTGCAGGTGGAGGTGGATGGCAAGGTGCGCCGCAGCCACGCCTTCTTCGTGGTGAGGCCCGCGGCGGGCGCACCCACCACCGCCACGGCGCTGCTCGCGCTGGCCACCAACACCATGTACGCGTACAACGACTTCGGTGGGCCGAGCCTGTACACCGGCGGCACGCAGTCGGCGCTGCAGCGGCCGATGGCCCCGGGGTTCCTCTACAAGCCGCCGGGCCACGGGCGCCGGGTCACCACCGTGCACAGTCCCGACCCGCAGATGGCGGCCCACGTGGGCTACCTGCAGCTCAACAAGCTGTCGCCGTGGGCGGGCTCCACCGGTTGGCCCGACTGGGAGCTGCCGTTCGTGCAGTGGGCCGAACGCAACGGCTACGAGATCGACGTGGTCACCAACGCCGACCTGGAGGACCACCCCGAGTTGCTGCTCGACGGCCGCTACCCGCTGTACCTCAGCGTCGGCCACGACGAGTACTGGTCGGCAGGCATGCGCGACACGGTGGAGTCGTTCATCGCTCGCGGCGGCAACGCTGCGTTCCTGTCGGGCAACACCGCGTTCTGGCAGGTGCGGATGGAGGGTCGGGATGGCGGCCATGGCGCGGCGGGGGCGGGTCCGGCCACCGTGATGGTGGGCTACAAGGGGCGGTTCAAGAACGACCCCGTGTACGGCACCGCTCGCCAGCCCGAGCTCACCAGCATCTGGAGCGACCACCTCATCGGCCGCCCCGAGAACCACATGACCGGGGTGAGCTTCACCCGCGGCGGCTATCACCGCATCGGCAAGCGGGTCACCCGCGGCGCCGGCGGCTACACGGTGCACCGGGCCGAGCACTGGCTGTTCGATGGCACTGGCCTCGGCTACGGCGACGTGCTCGGGGCCAAGGCCGTGGTGGTGGGCTATGAATGCGACGGCTGCGAGTTCACGTACCGCGACGGCCTGCCCTACCCCACCGGCGCCGACGGTACGCCCACCAACTTCGAGATCCTGGCCACCGCCCCCGCCGCGCACTTCACCCGCACCACCGCCACCCGCCCACCTGCACCCAACGAACCATCAGAGATCGAGTTCATCGCCTCGCGGGTGTTCGGCAGCCACGACCCGGCCGACGTGGAGCGCATCGCCCACGGGTATGCCGTGCTGGGCAGCTACGTCTCGAGCGGCGGTGGCACGGTGGTCACCTCCGGGTCCACCGACTGGGCCCACGGCCTCGCCGAGCGCGACCCCGACGTGGAGCAGATCACCCACAACCTGTTGCGGCGGCTAGGCCGGTAGGACGCCGTGGCTCGGAGCTCCGAGGCTCGGGGCGCCGTCACCCACGGCTGAACGGGCCACCCGGCCCGAACGCCGCGGCCTCGAACCGGCGGCCCAGCAACGCGTAGCCCTCCGGGCTCGGGTGCAGGCGGTCGTAGAGCAGATGCTGGTCGGCCTCACCGAACAACGACAGCCCGTCGACGTAGTGCAGGTTCGCGTCGCCAGCCTCGCGTCGAGACGTGACAATGAAATCGAGTGCACCGCGGATCCATTGCAGGGTGAGCGGGAAGGGGCGCACCTCCGCGGGTGCGCCCACCACGGTGAAGCCACCGTCAGCGTGCGGCACGGTGGGGCCCGGGTGGTCTTCGGCCATCGGGCAGAAGATGGGCGACGAGATGAGCACCGGCGTGGTGGGCTGACGGTCGCGGATGCTGTCGAGCAGGCCGTGCACAGCGGGGGTGAACGTGCGCTGGTTCATCGAGTTGGCGTTCACTAGGTTGATGCCCAACTTGAGGCTGATCACATCGGCCGGGTGGGCGCCGATCACCCGACCCATGAACGGGTCGAGTTGGCACTGCCCGGCGAGGCCGAACGACGTGAGTTCCACCCCGGCGCGCTGCGCCACCTGCGCGGGCCAGGCGTCGAACGGGCGGTCGACGTCCATGCAGTGGCTGATGCTCGACCCGTAGTGGGTCCAGCGCACCGGCTTGCGCGGCGCCTCCGTCACCTCGGCCCCGGCGGCGACGCGCAGCGCCTGGATCTCCACCGAGGCATTGGTGGGCAGCCAGATTTCGATCGCCTTGTGGTGGTCGCCGAGGCCTGCCCACGTGAGGGTGCTCGGGCCGCCGTTCTCGAACGTGATGCCTTCGGGCCCCTTCGTGCGGTCGATGTGCACGAACGAGCCGCCCTCGGCCACCACGTCGGGCTGCACGGCGCCATCGACGGTCATCTGGAAGATGGGCAGGCGTAGCTCGCTGCCCACCGTGTGCAGGGTGCGTGTGTGCACCGTGAGTTCCACCACCGGCGAGCTGGTGGAGAACGCGATGCGCACACCGGAGGGCAGGGCGATCATCGTGTTCATGAACAGGTCGGGAATCTGCGGCCTGGTCCACGCGGGAAGACGACGTGGCAGCACACCCCCCGGCGTACGATCCAGTTCGAACGCGCCTCGCACCTCCACGGGCAAGGCATCCACGGCTACTTCACGAAGCGACGACGACATGCGCCCGAACGTACTCCTCATCACGCTCGACCAGTTCAGGGGAGACTCGCTCTCCTGTGCCGACCACCCGGTGGTGCGCACCCCACACCTCGACGAGTTGGCGGCGGACGGTGTGCGCTTCGCCCGTCACTACTCGCAGGCGGCCCCGTGCGCGCCAGGCCGGGCGGCGCTCTACACGGGCACCTACCAGATGAACAATCGGGTGGTGGCCAACGGCACCCCGCTCGACCACCGCTTCGACAACGTGGCCCGGGTGGGGTTGCGGGCGGGCTACCAGCCGGTGATGTTCGGCTACACCGACGTGGGCGCCGACCCGCGCACCATCACCGACCCCGGCGACTGGCGCCTGTCCACCTACGAGGGCGTGCTGCCCGGGTTCGACGAGGTGCTGCGCCTCGACGAGCACCACACGGCCTGGCTCGAATGGCTGGCCACGCTGGGCTACGACGTGTCGGCCGGCCCCGACCACATGCTGTCCACCGAGCACGAACGACCCGAGGCCCACAGCGTCACCACGTTCCTCACCGATCGGTTCTTCGAGTGGCTGGAGGCACCCACGGGCGGGTCGCGGCCGGGCGAGCCGTGGTTCGCCCACCTCAGCTACATCCGCCCTCACCCTCCGTACGACGCGGCCGGCAGCTACGCCACCATGTACGACCCGGCATCGCTGCCCGACCCGCTGCCCATCCCCGCCGAGCGGCACAAGGTGCACGAGGTACTACTCAGCGGCACGGGAGCAACCGCCCCAACCGACCCGGCCGCCATCCGCCATCTGCGCAGCCAGTACTGGGGGATGATCACCGAGGTCGACCATCACATGGGGCGCCTGTGGCAGCGGCTGCGCGAGCGCGACGAGTGGCACAACACGATCGTCGTGGTCACTGCCGACCACGGCGAGCAACTGTGCGATCAGGGGCTCGTGCAGAAGGCCGGCTTCTTCGAGAGCAGCTACCACATCATCGGCATCGTGCGCGACCCTCGCCATCCCGAGGGTCACGGCACGGTGGTCACCGACTTCACGGAGAATGTCGACATCGTTCCCACCATCTGCGAGGCGCTCGACCAGCCGGTGCCGCTGCAGTGCGACGGCTTCCCGCTCACGCCGTTCCTGCGCAGCGAGCGGCCTACTGGGTGGCGCGACGCCGCACACTGGGAGTGGGACTGGCGCGACGCCTACATCCCTCGCGGCGAGAACCCGTGGCCGTGGGACCGCCGGCTGGAGAAGATGAACCTGGCCACATTGCGCACCGACCGCTACGCCTACGTGCAGTTCGGCGACGGCGACTGGTTGTGCTTCGACCTTGCCGACCCCACCTGGAACACCCGCGTCACCGACCCTGCCGTGGTGCTCCCACTAGCCCAGCAGATGCTGGTGTGGCGCCAGGCCCACCTCGACCGCCAGATGACCGGCATGCTCCTGCGCAACGGCGGCATCGGCCGCCCACCCCAACCCCGTTTTACGTAAAAGGTGA
>DMQJ01000136.1:5670-5859 GCA_003455715.1 Acidimicrobiaceae bacterium
TTTTACGTAAAAGGTGACAGGCCGGACCCCCAGGTCAGACCCTGTGGACAACGCGTCACCTTTACGTAAAACCGTGGTTGGGTGGGGGTGAGCGGTGGAAGAGGAGGTCGACGGGGTCGCGGCCGGCAGCGAGGCCGCGTGCTTCGAAGCGGGTGAGCGGTCTCCACTCGGGGCGGGGGGTGCGGCCGC
>DMQJ01000329.1 GCA_003455715.1 Acidimicrobiaceae bacterium
GGTGCTGGCCGAGCGGGTGTTGCGGATGGTGCGGGTGTTGCGGTTGCGGTTCATTGGGGTTCTCCCTGTGTCGGTTGCCGTGTTCGGCGTTGTTGCCCGACAAGAGACACCCACCGGCGTGCCCTCGCGAAAACTGCGAAGAAACCTTCGAGACGGGTCAGACCAGCGTGAGGTGCACGGTGACCGCGCTCCCCGCAGCCAGGCCCTCCCGACTGCGTACCTGCGCCTTCACCGGCAGCAGATAGCTCTCCGCCTTCGTATCGGGGAACAGGGAGGTGGCCCACGTGGTGGACCCGACGGTGACCGACACCTTTACCGACCCGAACCCGTTGGTGCGACCGTGCATGACTTCCTCGATCTCGTCGGCCACATCGAACGGCAGGGTGACGAAATGCCACGCGCTGTCGCCCTTCCATCGCCACAACTCGGCGGTGAACGTGTAGGCCGCGGCCCCACCCATCACTTGCGCAACAGGTGATCGAGTCGCCGGGCGGCGATGGCCAGCGCAATCAGCGCCAAGCCGAGCAGCACCGCAACGTGGCCGATGATGCCCGCCGTCCAGACGCCACTGTTGGCGGCACGCACCAACGCCACCCCGTGATACAGCGGCGACAACTGCACCACCCACTCCCACTTGCCGTAGCTGGAGGTGGGGAAGAAGGTGGCCGAGAACAAGAAGAGGGGCATGAGTGCCGTGTTGACGATGTCCATGTCTTGCCAGCCACGCATGAACGTGGTGCCGGCAAACCCGATGGCCGCGAACGTGAAGCCGATGAGCGCGCACGCCGGCAACGCGAGGATGACCCACGGCGACCCGATGAGACCCATCCCCCACATGACGGCAAGGAAGCTGACGGCGTAGAGCTGGCCGCGCAGCAACGCCCAACCGATCTCGCCCACCGCCACATCGGCCGGGGTCATCGGCGTGGCCAGCGCAGCGTCATACAACCGGAAGTACTTCAGGCGGCCGAGCACGTTGCCGGTGCTGTCGAAGATGGCGCCATTCATGGCCGACGACGCCATGAGGGCCGGCGCGACGAACTGGTCGTACGGCACTTCGGCGCCACCGAACCGCACCGTGCCCACCAGGTCGCCCAGCCCGGCCCGCATCGACAACAGGTAGAACAGCGGCTCGAAGAACCCGCTGACGATGATGAGCCACTGGTGGCGGTAGGCCAACAGGTGGCGTTCGATCATGCGGTGCGGGCGTCGCACCGCCATCACCGGCGGAGCGATACGAAACAGCAGGCCGCTCACTGGTACAGCTTCTTTCGCATGCGGCGCTCGGCAACGAGCGTGCCGCCCACGACCCATAACCCGATGAACGCGAGGTGCCCGAGCACCGCCGCCCACACCACGGTGCCCTGGGTGAACTGGCGGGCGGTGACCACCCCATGCCAGAGGGGCGTCGCCCGAGCCACCCAGGCCACCGCGGCCGGGAGTTGAGTGAGCGGGTAGAAGGCCCCACCGAACAGGAACAGGGGGATGACCACGAACCGCTGCACTGCGGCGAACGAACCGTCCATCTCGGCGTTGACGGAGAACGCCATGATGGGCATGGCGAACGCCAACCCGACCCAGACGGAGATGACGACGCCGGGCGCCAACCCCCACGATCGGGTCTCGGCGAAGCAGGCCAATGCGACGGCCACCGCAGCCGATGCCAACCCGCACCGCACCACCATCCACACCCCGTGCCCGAGCACGATGTCGCGAGGGGTGAGCGAGGTGGCGATGATGCCGTGGTAACCGCGGCTCCACCGCAGCCCACCCATCACCGGCCACATGCTCTCCATCGCTCCGAGCGCCATAGCGGTAGTGACCAGCAGGCCGGGAGCGACGAAGGCCACGTAGCTCGCGCCACCGAGCACATCAGACGAGCCGGTGTTGCTATCGACGAGGGCGCCCACGCCCACGCCCAACCCGAGCATGTACAGCAGGGGTTGCACCACGCTGGACAGCACGTTGGCCTTCCAGAACCGCTTGTAGGCAACGAGGTGCCAGGTGAGCACCCGAAACGCGCCGGGCGTGGCAAGACGGTGGGTGCTCATCAATCCACCAAGGTGCGCCCGGTGAGATGCAGGAACACGTCTTCGAGGCTGGCCCGGCGAACGAGCGCGCTCTCGGGCTGGAGACCACGGGCGTGCGCAGCGGCCAGTGCACCCTCGCCATCGTCGGCGTAGATGAGGATGCGGTCGGGCAGCACCTCGTGCCGGTCGCCAAGGCCGGCGACCTGCGCCTCGAACGACTCGTTGGTGCCGGCGGCAAAGCGCAACTCGAGCACCTCGCGAGTGGAGTGCTGCTCGATGAGCGAGCGGGGCGAACCCTCCGCCACGATGCGCCCCTGATCCATCACCACGAGGCGATCGCACAACTGCTCGGCTTCATCCATGTAGTGCGTGGTGAGCACCAGGGTGACACCCTGTTGCTTCAGCCGGTAGAGGCGATCCCACAGCACGTGTCTGGCCTGCGGGTCGAGCCCGGTGGTGGGCTCGTCGAGCAACAGCAACTCGGGTTCGTTGATGAGTGAGCGGGCGATCGACAACCGTCGCTTCATGCCGCCGCTGAGATTTTCGACCACGCTCGACGCGCGCTCGGTGAGTTGGGCGAACTCCAGCAACTCCGCGCTGCGGCGGCGGCACTCGGCCCGTGGCAGGTCGAAGAAGCGGCCGTAGATGCGCAGGTTCTCTTCCACCGTGAGTTCGGTGTCGAGCGTGTCCATCTGCGGCACCACACCGATGCGGCCGCGGATCTGCGAACCGTGGGTGGCGGGATCGAGCCCGAAGAGGCGCAACTCGCCCGATGTGACGGGAGAGACGCAGGCGATCATGCGCATGGTGCTGCTCTTGCCGGCGCCGTTGGGGCCGAGGAACCCGAACACCTCGCCCTTACGCACCTCGACATCGATGCCCGCGACCGCGGTGAAGTCGCCGAAGCGTTTGACCAGTTGATGGGCGGTGATGAGCGGACCAGACATGCGAGGGCGACTGTACCGGGAGGGTGTCACACCGTACGTGGGGAGTTTCCGTCGTACGATTGTTCCGTGGTCGGCAGGCGACGAACAGTGGTGACCGGTGGGAGTGCGGCCGTGGCGGCGCTGACGGCCGTGGGCCTTGCCTGGGTGCGCGCCGACGTCGACTCCATCGACGGACCCGCCAGCGCCGACTCGGTCGCCGTACGCATCACCACCACCTCATCGAGCACGACCACGCTCCCCGGTGTGCCGAACCGCAGCCTGCGATTCTTCGGTACCGGCAGCGGCGACGTCGACCGGGTGAAGATCGCCCTCAACTCGAGCACCGCCGTCAACGTGGGTGCGGGCGACTTCACCATCGAGTTCTGGATCAAGGGCAGCACGGTAAACAATCCCGCCACGGGCTGCAGCACCGCCAACGACCACTGGATCAACGGTCATGTGGCCATCGACCGAGACGTGTACGGCGGGGGTGACTACGGCGACTACGGCATCTCCCTCCTGGGCGGCCGGGTGGCGTTCGGTGTGTCGAACGGGGGCAGCGGCGGCACGGTGTGCGGCGTGGCCAACGTGCTCGACGGTGCGTGGCACCACGTGGCCGTCACCCGGCAGGCCTCCAACGGTCGCCTCACCATCTGGGTCGACGGGGCACTCGACGCCCAACTGGCATCGTCGGCCGCCACCGGCGATGTGTCGTATCGCGTCGGCCGGTCCACTCCGCACCCCGCCGACCCCTTTCTGGTGTTCGGCGCGGAGAAGCACGATGCGGGCAGCGAGTACCCCTCGTTCAACGGTTGGCTCGACGAGGTGCGAGTGTCGACCGGGCTTCGCTACACCGCTGCTTTCACCCGACCGACCGCACGGTTCACCGTGGATGCAAGCACGGCGGCGCTCTACCACTTCGACGAAGGCACCGGGCTCACCATGGGCGACGCCGCTGGTACCAGCCCCGGCCAACGACGGGTGCACACGGGCACCGGCGGCCCGCAGTGGAGCACCGACGTCCCCTTCGCCTGACCCCGGACGCGACGGTGCCCCGCCCGAAGGCGGGGCACCTGACGGAAGTGAGTTGGTCCGACGCTCAGCCGGCGGGC